>JAWKTX010000011.1 GCA_041398825.1 Planctomycetaceae bacterium
GATGTGTATTTTTCTGCAACCCCAATAGAAATGGCCACTTACGTGAATCGCAAGTGGCCATTTTCGATGGAGGCGGCGGGAATCGAACCCGCGTCCTGTTGTCCCTCAGCCAAAGCCTCTACGTGTGTAGTTCGTTGATTAATTTCGCAACGACGAGGTTCCCCGAACAAGACCGTTCGTCACTAGGTCACAACAAATCTCGCATCAAACGTAGCGACCAATGGATTGATGCCAGCCCGAATTTGTAACCAGCGGTCGGCTCCTCAGGCGGAGATCCTTAGGCTGGGACAGCTTTTATTAAGCTGCCAGAGAGTACTGCGGTTTTGCAGTTATTTTTTGATCAGCTTTTTACGAGGCCAACTGATCAACCTCGACACGCCACCCTGACTTATGGTAACCCAGTCAAATCCGATCGCCCCCTGAAGATAAAACCACAAGAACCCTGACTACCGTCGCAACCCTTCGACTGCGCGGCACCACCTCAGTATACCTGCGACTATCGGCTTGAAAAGCAGCTTCCCTGATTAGTTTCCAGTAGAGAAGCAAGAATCGAACCTACGATCGTTGGCAACCTGTGGAAATGGTCAATCTTCGTTGCGAGACGTGTGTTCCCAGCCAAGTGGCGGCAGATTGCGGATGTCCCCATTTGGCAAGACCAGCCTGCAACCCAATTCGGCCTGAACCGTGCCAATTCGGATCAGCTGTTGTCCGAGAGAACTTGATTGGATATCCCGCCAGCTCGATTGTGGCATCGTTACCAGCAGTTCGAAGTCTTCCCCATCCTGGAAAGCAGCAGTCTGAGCTCGCGTATCTGCGCTTAACTCTGTCCGGTCGCCTTGACGGGATCGGGCTTGTTCCAGAGCGTCGGAATGAATGGGAATACAATCCAGTTCAAGTTGTGCGCCCACTTGGCTTGCTTCACAGAGCCGATGCAGGTCGATGGCCAGACCATCAGAAATATCCATGGCGCTGTTCACGCAACCGGCACCCGCAAGATCACGGGCAAGATCGAGTCGCGGAGTAAAGGTCAGGTGGCGGTCGGACAGGAGACTTCCACCCAACGGGCCCGAAACACAAATGACGTCGTCCGGCCGTGCACTCGACCTGAGGAACACCTGTGATGCCACGTACGGCACACCGGTCAGGCAGACATTGATCGCAAATGGACCGGTCCAGACATTGGTATCTCCTCCGGCAACGACAAAATCGAATTGCCTCGCGAGTTCATCGATGCCGTCGTAAATCTGTTCCGGAAACTTTATTGCTGGTGCAGAACTTTGTTTCGGAATGGCAATGGAAACAAAGGCCGCTGTCGGCCGACATCCCATGGCCGCCAGATCACTGAGATTGACTGCAACCGATTTTCGACCGACCAGAGACAGCGCATGTTGGCGAAGATCAAAGTGTACTCCGTCCAGCAGCATGTCTGTGACAACCACCTGCTGGTTGCCCGGCACATCAAGAACAGCGCCGTCATCACCGATACCAACCCGCACGGAATTGCTGGCGGGATAACGTCGGGCGAGTGAATGAATGAAATCTCGTTCGTGCACGAGGGCACCCTTTGGCAGGAAATGGTGATTGCGTGTGGCTATGCCCCAGGATTGTAACCACGGACAGCGACGTCATTCGATCCTGTCAGTAGTGCGCCGGTTCCTTCTGATCAGGAACCGCAATTCGTGAGCTCGTTTAGCTGTCCGTTAAAGAACCGGGAAAGGTGCGCAGAACGCCTGTGAACCGTCGTGTTTTAAGGTCTTCTGCTCGAGCCAGTCCGGTTCTTTAAGAGGCTGTCAGGATAGTCTTCCCATGTCGGCAGGGCCGGAAAAGTCGATGTAATCGTCAAAATCGCAGGTCTGAATTGCTCTTCCGAGACACTTGTCGAAGCGTTTGCCTCCGAAACTGGCCTAGCCTTCACGTGGGTGAAGTTGTCGGCAGGTGGTCGTAACGCAGAGAAATCTGTCGCGACCATTGAATCATGTTCGGCGATTTCCGGACGACAGGATTATTGGACACGAGTTCAATTCCAGATCAGGAAGACCAGAATGATAGCTCCGGCAACCGTGCAGGACATTTCCAAGGAAACCGAGGCAGACGACGTAAAACTTCGCCAGCTGGAAAGGCGGATTCTGGATTTGGAACGTGCCGCAAAGGGTGCAGCCGATCCCAACAAGATGAATCTGCTGGTCTTCGACTCAAGCCGCGATCGCCTGCTGGCTGCCTTTGTCATGGCAACGGGATCTGCCGCCTGCGGTATGGATGTAACAATGTTCTTCACGTTCTGGGGGACTGTGGCTCTGAAGAAGGATGCTGCCCAGATTGGCCCCAAATCGATGGTGGAACGCGCGTTCGGATGGATGCTGCCGCGCGGAGCATCGAGAACGGCACTATCGAAAATGAATATGTGCGGGCTGGGTGCGGCTTTGATGCGGCGAGAAATGAGGAAGAAGAAGATCGCCGACCTGAATGATTTGATTGCAAGCGCAGCGGAGCTTGGTGTGAAAATCCGGGTCTGCGAGATGTCCATGAATCTGATGGGAGTCCGGAGAAAAGAACTAATCGATTATCCCTCCCTCGAATACTGCGGCGTGGCTTCATTTTCAGAAATGGCCTCCCAGGCCAACACAACGCTGTTCATTTAACGAATTCTCTGCGTCGAAATTCCTCTCGCATGTCTACGTTCGACTCCCGCGACTCGATCAGCAAGCCTCGAAGTCAGATCACCAGTGTGCGTTCGCTGACGCACATGGAATCAGAACTTGACGCGTTATCGGAACTGTTGCAACCTCTGCTTCAGGCAGCATCATTACCGTCTGATGCTGGTGCGCGGGTCTCCAGTTGTCTGGAGCTGTTTCGCCAGGCAGCCAATGAAGCTGCGGAAGAACTGCGTATCGTTCAGAAAAAATCGGATGATCTGGCGCGGGCCCAGGCAGATGCACTTGTGTATTCCGCCGAAATCATTGACGAACTGGATGAAACACGGCAGCGACTTGCAGAAGCCCGGGCAATCGCGGAAGAGGCTGCACGAGACACCCAGAGACTGGCAGATACCGTCTTTGAATGCACACACGATGCTGTGTTGATAATGAAAGAGTCGTACTGTGTCGCCTGCAACGACAACGCCTGTTCATTAGTCGGGGACCGGGAAGAGATCATTGGAAAATGGCCCCCACGTTTCTCTCAGGCAATCCTTGAGACCGGTGAAGCTGCAAATGCCGATCTCATTGAATGTTACAACGCAGCGATGCAGGGAAATGTAAGAACAGTCGAAGTCGGTTTTACATCCGCGTCCGGTAACGATGTCTGGTGCGAAGTTACGATGACTGCATTTCATATGCAGAGCGGTGATCACGTCCTGGTGACTGTGCACGATATTACGAACCGAAAGCAATTTGAGCGTGAGTTACGGCGCCACCGTGACTTCCTTGACAACATCATAAACGCGGTGCCAGATCATCTGGTCGTAGGTAAGAGCGATAATGCACTGGTTGTCGCGAACGATGCCTTTTGTGAATCGTTTGGTTATCAACGGGATCAGGTGATTGGGCTTTCGATCGATGAAGTCAATCGAGTGTTCGCCCAGGACTCCAGCGAAACTGAGGTCACACTCGTTTCCGGAACCCAGAAGGTGTTCTCAACGAAATGCTCACGGTTTCAGGATTCAGTCTCTGGCGACACTTACACGGTTGCCACGTCACGAGACATCACGGAAGAACGGGCACGCGAACGACGTCTCAGCCTGCTGGCCAGCGTTTTCCGGAGTGCGGCAGAAGGTGTGGCCATATTGACTCGGGACGGGCGAGTTCTGGAGGCGAATCCGACGTTTCTGCAAATGGTCGGAATGTCTCTGGAGGAAATTCTGCATAAATCCCTGGCCTCTGTGATGCGCATCCGCGTTTCGACATTTGCGAATGATCTCGCTCAGGTTGCTGAAGGTCAAAACTGGTCCGGTAAACTGCAGGTGGATTCCGGGCAAAACCCCGAACGGTGGTACTGGGCAACCATCAGCCGAAGTTGCGATGCTGGAGAGAACGGCGGGCGGCTGATTGCTTTGTTTTCGGATGTCACAGCGCTGGAAGTTTCGCAGCGGCAGCTGGAAAAGCAGGCGTTGTACGATAATCTCACGGGACTCCCGAACCGGAGATTCTTTAAGCGGCACATTGCCAGCCTGATTAACGATTCGGAGGAACAACAGTGTATTGCCGTGTGCTTCCTCGACCTCGATGATTTCAAACACGTCAACGACACTCAGGGGCATTCCGCCGGGGACAAACTGCTGAAGCAGGTGGCTCGTCGTCTTACAAAGACGGTTGGCAATGAGGCATTCGTTGCCCGATTTGGGGGAGATGAATTTGCAATCATCCTTACAAACATTGACCCTGCTTGTCGGCGAGTCGCGACGCTTACGGATCAGGTTCTGACAGCACTGAAGCAGCCATTTCAACCAGCCGGGAACGACTGCGTTATCGGAGTGAGTATTGGTGTCACGTTGTATCCGGAACATGCGACTGACGTCGAATTGCTGATGAAGAATGCAGACATTGCAATGTATGCAGCAAAGGCCGCGGGAAAAAACTCCGTCCGCATCTTCAACACAGGAATGCAGGAAACAGTCGACCTGCGTCATCGGATTCACAGTGAGCTGCGAAACGCTTTAAGAGGTGGGCATATCACCCTGCACTTCCAGCCAAAACTCTGTAGTCAAACAGGACGACTGGCAGGCTGCGAGGCACTGTCACGCTGGCAGCGTCCCGACGGGACGTATATTTCGCCGTCAGAATTTATTCCGATTGCCGAGCAAACAGGGCTGATTAATTCGCTGGGAGAACTGGTGCTGACCACGGCCGCCCGAACATGCAGACGATGGGCTGACGAAGGATTCAACCCCTTTCCGATTGCCGTCAACATCTCTCCGCAGCAACTGCGGCATCCTGCATTTCTGGATCGAATTCAGTGTATTCTGGCGGAGACCGGTGCGCGGCCTGAATGGATCGAACTGGAGATTACTGAAAACGCAGTTGTGGACGACCTGGACCGGGCAAGACGGACGATTCTGAATCTTTCAAAGATAGGCATACGGACAGCCATCGACGATTTTGGTAAGGGATATTCGTCTCTGAGCTACCTTGCGACGCTGCCGATCCAAACACTGAAAATTGATTCGTCATTCGTGCGTCAAATGGTCGAAATGCAGAACACGGCTGCCATCGTCAGGTCGATCGTTGGTCTGGGAAAAGGCCTGAACCTGACCGTTGTCGGTGAGGGAGTTGAAACGGAAGAGCAGGCCGATCTGCTCAAGTCGATGGGATGCGACGTGCTGCAGGGTTATCTGGTTAGCCGTCCAATCAGTGAAAAGAACTTTCGTGCATGGATGCAGGCACGGGGCCAAATTGACCACTCGCTGCCAATATCAGAAAGTGATGCAGGTCCCGTTCGTCGCTAGCTCAATGACGGATGCAAAGCCGGCGATTTCTGCAGAGGGAACTTTGCCGTCGTCCGATCCATCTTCAATTGAGCCCAGTCCACATGTGCGGTGGCAAACTGAGCACAAGAGCAGTCGACCACCTGAATCCAGATATCGATTCAACAGATCCGCAAGTGGCGGAAAACCCTGAACCGTAATGCCATCGGCACTCCTTGAGAATCCCCAGACGGCACCATCACTCGTCAGAAATACGATTGTTGGGTGCCCCATGGCAATTGCTGACAAAGCGCAGGAAAATGCCATCGTGGCGTTCTTCCCGTTGTCCGACTTTCCCGTTGTCAGCACGACAACAACATTCTTTTCTTCGGTCACACCAGACTCCTCAGGCAATTCGTATCGTGGCTTTCAGCACCGGGCCTTCTTCGATCGACTCCAGACAATTCCCAGTACGTCTGGCCCACGCTTCCACATCCAGTTTGAACGCCAGATCTGTTGCCTCGACCTCAAGCACCTGACCGCTGGACATCTGACGGACCGTTCTTGTAATTTCTACGATAGGCATCGGGCAATTCAAACCCTTGCAGTCGAGTTGTCTGTCAGCCATGCATGAAGCTTTCGAAGAGTTTATCGGAGGTTGGCATCAGAATTCCGGATCGTCCCGGATCCCTCCGTTTCCCGCAACCCATGAATCATGGTGTGTGTGACTTCAGCCAGCAACATGGTCCGTTCAATCCCGGAGTTGATCACCAATCTGCAGAACGATTCCGGCGGCAAAGCGGTCGAGATTCTCGGCTGAATCGTTGGCCCGCTTACGCCAAGTGTTTAGTTCGGACACTTGCTTTAGTCCTTTCACCAATGTGCCGATGGCGGTCCCGACCGCTTTGCTGGTTGGACTAAAAACCAGGCTGGCCGCGCTTTCAGGCATGTCACCAGCCAGCGAATCTACAATTGACCGAATCGACATGAATTTCGTTGACAATTCCTGACAGACCTGTGCAACTGCAAGGCTGGATGTGTCCACACAAATTGCATTGCTTGAACTGGCAAGTTCGGCCTTCTCGCGTTCTCTCAGAGGATGTCCGTCGGCCACAACATGACGTCCAACATGGATTCGTCGGCTGCTGGAGATTCGGCAGTGCACTTCCAGTTTCTGTCCATGAGTATCAACAATCTCGTTGGCGACTGAAAGATCACCGAATTTCACATTGTCGGACAACGAAGAACTGAATCCGAGGCACAGGACCCATTTGGGGCGATGTTCCCGGACCAGAATCTCTGCTGCCTTCCGATGCCGTGCAAATCCCTGTCCCGCCTCGACAATGGCGATGCGGATGGTCTCGTGAAGAAACCCACCCCGGAAAGTGCAACCTTCGTCAGCATACTTTCGGACTCGATCCAATCGCTTCATGAATGGCCGAATTTCGCCGATGTGTGTGCACACGATACCGACATGTGCAGACACGCGATCCAATTCGGGTTCCGAAACAGTTTGCGATGGCTCGGTGGATCCGGTCATCCTGGATTACTTTGCTTCAAAATCTTTCATGAAACTCACCAAAGCATCCACACCTTCCGGTGGGAATGCGTTGTAAATGCTGGCTCGCATTCCACCGACACTGCGATGCCCTTTCAAACCACTGAATCCCGCGGCTTCTGCTGCTTTGATGAATGCCGCGTCCTTATCGGGGTCACCAGTGACAAATGTCACGTTCATTTGTGAGCGACTGTCCCGCCGAGCCGTTGGTTTGAACAGACTGCCTGAATCGAGATAGTCATAAAGTACTGCTGCCTTTTTCCTGTTCCGGGTTTCAATGGCCGACAACCCTCCGGCAGCTTTGATCCAGCGAAACACCAGCATCATCAAATAGATGCCAAGAGTCGGAGGGGTATTGTACATCGATTCGTTTTCTGCATGCGTGCGATACTGCAGCATCACAGGTAGATTTGTACTGCCGGCCTCTACCAGATCGTCTCGAATAATGACCAGCGTGACTCCGCTCGGACCGAGGTTCTTCTGGGCTCCGGCGTAAATGATGCCATACTTTGCAACATCGATCTGGCGACTGAAAATATCGCTGCTGGCATCGCATACCAGAAACGCGTTGTCAGGGTACCCTGCAGGTTCCCCGACAAACTGCGTCCCGAAGATCGTGTTGTTGGAAGTGAAGTGGACGTATCGCGGATTCTCGCTGTATGTCGCCTGATCCGGGATATAGCTGAAGTTTGCCTCTTTACTGCTACAGGCGGAGTGAACTCTGCCATATTCGCCCGCGGCTTTCACTGCCTTTTGAGACCAGGCTCCGGTCACCAGATAGTCGGCAGTCTGATCACTGCCGAGAAGGTTCATCGGAACCATCGAAAACTGCAACGATGCTCCGCCCTGCAGGAAGAGTACTTTGTAGTTATCCGGGATCCCTGCAATCTCTCTGCACAGAGCCTCTGCCTCTGCGGCAACGGCCATGAACGGTTTTCCACGGTGAGAATGCTCACAAATGCCGATTCCCGTATCCCCAAGCGAAAGCAAATTTGCGGCCGCTTCTTCCAGAACACTCTCAGGGAGAACAGCTGGGCCAGCTGAAAAGTTAAAGATGCGATTAACCATCGCCTTTACGCGCTTTCTGATTCGAGGATTTGGATGGAAGCAGATTCATACAGAATTACCAGACACGCCAGTAAAGGGTAACGGACACACGGACTTTGCTTCAACAGAGTTGAATTGGTCGCCCCAATCGTCTCATGAACGCGACAGCCCTGCCGGGAGGGCAACGTTTATTCGCATTCCCAGTTACAATGCCTGCCGCCGTGATTCGCCGCAGTTCCCGGTCTTTTCACGTGTCAATTGCAGGTGGCGATCCAACGGGAGATGTCGATGGTTTTGCGGGTGCTTCGGTCGGCGGAGGAACAGGCATTGGTTCGTCCGGGGCAAGGCGTCGAATGCGAATCCGTCTGAAATGAACCTCCGCTCCTTCACTCTGAAGTGCTATGGCTCCGTTCGAAGGCACTGCACCAGTTGTTTCCCCAGCCTTCTTTCCATTCACCTCAACACTCAAACGGCCGCCCATGCTCACAATTCTGCAGGTGTTCCAGGTATTCACGGGCCCCGCCAGGTCCGCATCGCTGGTGTTCGCACTTTTTGCATCTCCGCTCGGAAAAACGCTTCCAGCTTTGGGTTGATGAAATTGAATCTGCATGGAAGTTGGCCAGATCCGCGGTTCATCCTGCAAGTAGACCAGCACGCCACTATTACCATTTGCGTCTGTGGGGAAACGCCATTCGAGCGTCAATTCGAAGTCAGAATATGTTTCGGTACTGTAAAGGAAGCCCTTGGGTTGCCCGGCACATACGAGCATCGGGTCTCCTGAGTTCTCAGTAACTCGCCACACTTCCTCCATGGTCGCCTTTGAATCGGCGCTGTAGCACTTCCAGTGCCTGCCCAGATCCGGCACGATCAATTCGGTGAAGCCAGCAGGATCAGTGGAAACAACCTTTTTCCTGCCCGGATCAGAAACGGATGGTTGAGGATCCTGATTCGCATCCGTCAAACTTCCGGCCTTTGGGGTGGCCCTGGGTGTTTCGTCGGCGTGTGTGGCTGAAAAAAACAGGCCGGTGACCATCAGCAATGCGAAAATGCCAATCCGATGCAAATGCCTGTTCGGACGGGACAGGTACATCCGCCCGGATCCCGAAACACCGCCTGCGGACAGGAGTTGAGATTCGACTTGTGGAATATCACCGAAGCGATCCGCTGATCCGGGGAACACTTCGCTGAAAGACAATTGGTGCATATTTCCCAACCGATTCAAAAGCTCGGCAGCTTCAATCCAAACGAATAATTCGGACCTCCGCGACCGCGGCACCACGGGCGACTGTCCTGGCAGAACACTAGACATTCCAGGGGCGGCAATGTCAATCGACGATGTCATTTCACGACGAACTTCCGGTTGAGGTGAGCATTCGCCTCGAATGGGTAATCTCAGGCATCCACGGCAGAATTCGCCGCATCCCGGTCGCTATTCTGGCCGATTTCCATGATCACATCTCCAGGACCTTCATCGGGATAGGCGCTGGCAGGGAACTCTGCTAATTTTCCGCGGGTCAACCGTCGAACGGATTTAATGGTCGATCTGTAATCTTGCGACGCCAATTTTCTGGTCAGCAATTTTCAAGCTCAACGGCATGGAGGCCGCGATGGGATTGAAGCGAACAAATCAGTCTGTACCTGCAGAAACAACCGTCCCAGTTCCCGATGCGTCGCGAACGCAGATTCGCTGGCTCATTCGCCGCGATATGGACGAAGTGCTGGATATCGAACGCAAGAGCTTTCAGTTCGCATGGAACGAAGAAGAATTTCTCTGCTGCCTTCGTCAACGCAACTGCATCGGCACTGTCGCTGAGCTCGACCATAAAATCGTCGGGTTCATGATCTACGAGCTGCACAAGTCCATGCTCAGAATTCTGAACTTCGCCGTGTCGCCTGAATTTCGCCGCCAGGGAATCGGCTACCAGATGGTTCAGAGACTGATCGACAAATTATCGCAACAGCGTCGCCGCGAAATTGTGCTGGAAGTCCGCGAAACGAATGTTCCCGCACAGCTGTTTTTCCAAAAGGGCGGGTTCCGAGCGGTCACCGTTTTGAGAAATCACTACGACGATACGCTGGAAGATGCCTACTACATGCGTTACTGCCTGACAGATGAGGCGACAATTCCGTTCGCACCGCACAATCGGATCTCCGAATACGACGCGGCTTAGCGAACTGTTCAAGAACGGGACTGGCTCGAACAGGAGACGTGGCAACACGATAGTCTACAACCGTCCTGCGTGTCCGGATTTTTGAACGGACAGTTAGCGTTCCCCAAATACAGTGCAACATGATGGCGATACCCTCCCGGGTGTCGCCATTTTTGTTGGAACTCAGATGGATTTGTTGGATCCCAGACGGCAGCCTCTCAGGAACTGCGGTCATCCAAACATCATTCCTGATTTCATCGGCCGCTATTTGCTGACAACCTCGTCGAGATTCAACAAGGTGTTGGCCACCATTGTCATCGCGGCCACGTCTTCCAGCGCAAATGAATCTGAAGGCGGGACTTCGCCGACGGATATCAGTTTTCTTGCAGCGTCCGTGTCTGCCGCATATTCCATGCGATAAAGCTGAAAGTCTTCAGTGAGCTGATCAAGCTCACCGTCAAGGGGATGCCTCAGAAGGACGTTGCGAGCCATCCACTGAATTTTGCTCCGTATCGTATCCGCAGGTTGGTTAAGTGTTTGTTCTGCAAGGACTCGCGCTGCCTCCACATACTGTGGATCATTCATCAGCAGCAGGGCCTGCATGGGGCTGTTGGTTCTTTCACGACGCACAGTACAACTTTCGCGGGATGGCGCATCGAAGGTGCTCATTTGCGGAGGTGGTGCGGTTCGTTTGAAGAAGGTGTAAATTGTTCGACGATGGACTTTGTCGGCACCGGTATCCTTCTTGAAACGAACCGTGTTTGAACCCGAATAGCCGACCGCAAACCAGAGGCCATCCGGTTGGGGTGGCTTGACAGCCGGTCCGCCGATTTGCTCATGAAGCAAACCGCTGACAAACAGAGCCTGATCACGGAGCATTTCTGCGTCAAGACGATAACGCGGACCTCGAGAGAACAGTCGGTTTGACGGGTCGCGCTCGAGCTTAAGGAGCGTAATCTGTGAACTCTGTCGATAGGTGCCGGATGTCACAATCAGGCGGACTAAGTGTTTCACATCCCACCCATGCGACGCACCGCTCAGTTGAGGCCGCATGAACTCTGAGCTGAGCCAGTCGAGCAGCTGCGGATGGCTGGGAGGTTCGCCCTGGGAACCAAAATCTTCACTGGTCTTGACGATTCCGGTCCCAAAGAACTGCTGCCAGAATCTGTTGACGGTGACGCGTGACGTTAGTGGATGATTTGGAGCAACCAACCATCTGGCCAAACCCAGGCGATTGTTTGCTTCCCCTTCAGGAAATGGAGGCAGGACGGATGGCACACCTCGCTCAACCTGCTCGCGAGGCTGATCATATTCGCCGCGATTCAGAATGAAGGCTGGCTTCGGCTGTGCGAGTTCCCGGTAGACCAGTGTTGTTGCCGCGGCTTTCTGTACGGCGTCCATTCGTGCCTGTGCATCAGCCTGCTTTTGGGCCAGTGCCGCGATGGCTTCACGTGTTGGACCATAGGCGTTTTCGATGAAGTATTCTTTGAGAGAAGTTGACTGCTGATTGGTTCTGTCGCTTGCTGGCAACGATAAGACGGTTTGCAGATTCTGCGGCAGCGATTTTCCTCCGAACTTCTTTTGGTCTTCCTGCCACAGGGCAAAAGAATCGTAGAGCGGTTGCTGCGACGACTTGCTGACAATTCCCGCCCTGTCCCAGTAAACGGTCCCATCGAACTGCGTGAATGCCCAGCCATTGACTTCTGAATTCTCGGCCAGTCCGACTTTGCTTACCGGGATCTCAAGGCGGACCCATTCCCCCGTTCCTGGCAAGTCACCCATTCGCATACGACTGGGTGACTGGTCGTTGCCCCAGTCGATACTGTTGCTGCCCCAGTAAGCTCGATGATTCCACGAACCGTCATTCCACTGGAGCATGATTTCTTTGGGCGGATTTGCGGGGTCCAGGTAGACATAGCAAAAAAACAAGTCACCGCTCGATATCCGCAGGGGGGTCTTTGCCCCGTCAAAGAAATGCTGGCTCAGGCCCGTCGCTGTTCTCTTGCTGGAGGTCTCGCCGCTGAAAACCGGGAGTGGCTTCTTCACGAACTCCCACGGAGTATTCCCCTGCGCGTTGGCACCCTCCGGAACGGAGTCTTCAATCCAGACAAATTCCGTGGGTTCTGCCAGAGTAGGGGGTGTAGGATTTTCGGGTTCGGTGTATTGGACCGATGTCACGATCTCACGCACCTGTTGGCGAAGATCAGCAACTTGCTCCTGAAGCTGAGCAATCTCCGATTTCTGCGCGTCTGTCAGGACATTGATGACAGGTGCGTGGTCTTTTCGATTTCCATCCAGGGGATTTCCATCGATGCTGTTGAAATATGCATAGAGCGAATAGAAATCTTTCGATGTGATTGGATCGAACTTGTGATTGTGGCACCGACAGCAATCCATGGTGAGTCCCATGAATACGGTGCCTGTTGCCAGAACACGTTCGACTGTGTTCCGCATTTCGACTTCTTCGGCAATTGAACCCCCTTCGCTTGTCGTGACGTGACACCGGTTGAATCCGGTAGCGATGAGTTGATCGTCCGTTGGATTTGGCAGCAGGTCTCCAGCGAGCTGTTCCACGACAAACTGATCAAATGGCTGGTTCGTGTTGAACGCCCTGATCACCCAGTCACGGTAGGCCCACATCTCTCGGTAGTTGTCCAGATGCAGTCCATGTGTATCACCATACCGCGCCGCGTCGAGCCAGAAGCGGGCCATGTGTTCGCCGTAGCGGGGTGAAGCCAGCAGACGGTCAACAACTTTTTCGTACGCGTTGACAGAGCCATCTGCCAGAAAGGCATCGACTTCCGCCACTGAAGGGGGAAGCCCTGTCAGATCAAAGGTGACTCGCCGAATCAGAGAGACCCGATCCGCCTGCGCATTTTGTCGCAGACCAACGGTGTCAAGTTTTGCTTTCACAAAGCGGTCGATGTCGTTGAATGCGTCGTTTCCGGCAATCGTTGGCGGTTCATGCCTGACAACCGGTTCAAACGCCCAGTGCTGTCCCCAGGGCGCCCCCTGCTGAATCCATGTGGTGAGCAATTGTATTTCAGCGGGTGTCAGCGATTTTCCGGAGTCGACGGGAGGCATGATTAAATCCGCGTCGTCAGAATTGATGCGAGCCAGCAGCTCGCTGTTCTTCGCGTCTCCCGCAATGATTGCGGCATGGCTGCCGTCGCGATCTGCCTTTGCCGATGATTCATCATCGAGTCGAAGTTCTGCCTTCCTCTCGTGTTCATCAGGTCCGTGACACCGAAAGCATTTGTCCGACAGGATCGGGCGAATCTGTGTCGCGAACGATATTTCATCAGCAGACAGATCGCTGAACGGAAAAGAACCAGTGCTCACCGACAGAATCACGGCAAATACAATCAGGGTCAGCCGTGACGGCTGGAAATGGACAATGTCGAATTTCATCTTTAGTCTCGTGCGGTCTGAATGCTGCGTCTTTCGACTTGCCGTGGTCAGGCTCGATTGAAAAACCGGGTGGCTGAGTTCATTGGCCCGCAACCCGGGCATCGAAGCCCGGCAAACGAACCTGACACTGATACTGCCCGTTTACTTGAACATTGCGTCTTTCTGATCGCCTCGACTTAACAGATAGGCCAGCAGATCGAGAACTTCATCCTGGTTCAGGGTCTTGAGCAGATCCTGAGGCATGATCGAAACCGTTGCGGGCAGAATCTCTTCGATCGATGCCTTCGGTATATCAGCAATCTTTGTACTGTCCTCCGGATCAGTCAACACGCTGATCTGCTTTTCGTTCTCCGAAACGATTCGACCGGTGATAATCTTTCCTTCGTCCGTGACGACTGTACTTGCTTTGTACTGGTCGCTGATGATCTTGCTGGGTTCGATGATGGCTTCGGTCAGTGCATCGACACTAAAGCGACCAGCCAGCTGAGTCAGGTCCGGGCCCGTTGCACCTCCATCGCCAGCAAATCGGTGGCAAAGAATACAACGCGCGGCAGCAAACATTTTCTGACCGTTGTCGTAGTTTCGGTTCTTCAGGCCATCCTTTGCCAGATCGCGGACTTCCTGCAGAGTCCATGCCTTTCCGGGACCGACTGGCTGTGGCAGTTGGGCCACTTTGTAGGGCGAACGAGCTCCCGCACGTTCCACCAGAATGCGATCATCAAACGGAGTGATATCCCAGGCTTCCTGCTCGATGTTCTGCAGAAACTTCTTGAAGCTGTTGCCGCCGGACCACTGTTGAGCTCGCCCGAACCAGCGGAAGTAATCGGCTCGCAATTCCGGCGTCCATCCAGCTTTCGCAACTCGAAGACAGAACGCATACCACATCTGCTGCTTGTCCGGCTGATTGTCGATCATCGCTTTGATCGCACTGCCGTAACCACGATTACGAGTCAGCAGTTCGCCCATATCGATGTCTTCCCGCTGCGGCGGAGCGTTCATCAGATCGATCGTTTTGGCTACGACCGTCGGCGAATCCAGGTAGACAAGCATCTGGCAGAGTTCGCGATTCAGACGCCAGTCATTTGAGGGAAAGGCGTTTTCAAACAGACTTCGCCATTCCGATTTCTCTGCATCGGACGGCTCGCCCAGTCGAATGAACGTCAGCGACAGAGCGCGGAGATAATCCAGTTTTCGCTGAGTATCCTGCTGATCAAACGAAACCGTCCTGAGTAGCTCCAACGCTGGTCCCCGAACAGCCGACGCATCGAGACTGTTGCGTCCGACGCCTCTCACGACCGAGAGAGTCAGTCCGATTCGATGAATCGCCGGCATCGACTGTTCAGTGACTGCTTTCAGCATCGCTTCACCCGCAGATGGATTGTATGTGACGCCACGAAGTGCGTTCTTCATCATGGAATCGGCTTCAACCTCTTCGCCGTCCGGCAACCACGCCGATGCTTTGTAGTCGATCATCTTTTGTACAAACTGCGAGAAGTCGGTATCCAATCCATGAAACTCTTCGAGGAATCTTCGAGCGGCTCGCTGATCGTGGCCCGGTTGATTCTGTATCTGTGCGGGAGCCGTTGATTCGCTACCAGCGTACGTCACTCGATAAAGTTCCGACTGTGTCCCGCGTCCGCCAACGGTGAAATACAACGCCCCGTCCGGACCGGCAGCGCAGTCGGTCAGCGGCAGCGCGTTTCTGGCGACGAATTCTTCTTTGACGGCTTTGTAGCTGCTTTGATGGGGTTCCGTGTGAATGGCGTACATCGTGCCGAAGGTCCAGTCGCAGATGTAGAACGCCTTCTGGTATTTGGCCGGGAACTTCAGCGGAGCGAACACGAATTCCCCTTTGCTGCCGAACGCTGTTGCCGAAACAGTGGCGCGAGCATTCTTCGCGATCGGTGAGTCGGCCTTCAGGGGAGGGCCATAACCAAAGTCCGCACCAACCGGAGATCCCGGGCCGATGTCGACCATCGCCGGAAGGCTGTCTATGTAGTATTCCGGCCACTTGCCTGTTCCGCTGCGCCAGCCGAATTCGCTTCCGCTGGTGGCATGGACAACACGAGTCGGTCGGTACCACGGCGTGCCGACATCCCATTCCATGTCGGCGTCGTACGCAAACAATTCGCCGTCCGCGTTGAATGCCATGTCGTACGGATTGCGGTAGCCAATGCTCCAGATGTCCCATGTTTTGCCGTCCGGGTCGGTGCTGGCGATCCAGCCGCCCGGCGCCATGACTCCGCGAGCGTGACCGTTGGCATCCCACATTCTGGGCAACAAAAGATCTTCACCCCAGTTGGTCGGAATGCGACTGCTGTAGCTTTCGTTTTCAAGTTCCTCGCCCGCATTGAAAGGCGGTTGCGTATGGTTTCCGGCGATGACGAAGATGCGTTTTCCATCGGGAGATAGTCGGATCGAATGCGGACCGTGCTCGCCACCGCCTCGAAACTCCTTTAGCTTCACGCATTCATCAAATTGATCGTCGCCGTCGGTATCGCGAGCCCGATACAGGCCACTACCTGGTCCGCCATTGCAGCAGAAATACAGCGAATCAAACGCCCACAGCATGCCCTGAGCACCGCTGGGCTTGAACTCGCACTTTGAAAAGTCCAGACGTTCGACGATGGTTTCACCGCTGCCATCGACGGCGGGCAGCGTGATTCGGCAAATCCCTTTGTCGCCCTGATCACTGGCCAGAAGGCGACCATTATTGTCGAATGCAATGCAGACCCACGAACCAAGCTCGTCCTTCGGAACCGTGAACAGTTTGTCGACGACAAATCCGGGCGGCACTTCGAACGTTCCATTTGGTACACGAGTGCCTTCTCCGACGCTGTTGAAAACGGATCCCCATGGACCGTCACCGTACGTTGCCCGCAGTGATGCCTTTCTCCCGCCGACTTCGTCCTTCGATTCCGCCATCCAGTCTGCATTTGTCACAACAGACAACAGCTCTCCGGACTGATCCTGAATCACAAGTTTCAGAACAAATGCGGCGACGCCCCCCTGGTTGCTCACGTTTGCTGTGATTGTGTTCTCGCCGTTCTGAAGCAATGGAGCCACATTGGCTGACATTGGCTGCTGCCACTCACTGCTGGTGGCAACCTGTTTGCCATTAATGAACACCGTACCGACATTGTCGCACGATGCGATCAAACGGGCCGCCCGAATCTCACCGACGACGAACGTCGTTTTCAACACGTAGCTTTGGTTATTGTCTTCCCCCCAAATCCAGGCCGGGACCGGCCCCTTCGAAAACTCACCATCAGAGATCAAAGACGCGGTTGGCTTTTCCGGCACCGCCCCCCGTTCCAGGGAAGGTTGTCGTTCGACGGATTGTTTCCGCGGCTGCTGGGCAAGGGCGTTTCCACAGGAAAACAGGAGCATTGCAGAACATGCGATAAGCGGGATCTGAGACATATTCATGGAATGGAACCATCGGTGAGTTAGTCGTGGGGATACAAAGGCAGGGTACGCATTATTTCACAAAGTGGCGGTGGAATGGAAACGAAAACCATCCCTCGCGCTCTATGTCCTGACGTAACGCTCAGCGAATCGCGTTACGAGAATCGGACTTCGAATTTTTCGCATGCCGCAGATCAGGACAACAGAACAGCCAATCGACAGGCCACTGATCCAAACTGGTGCAGAGGATGCTGGCCCGGTGGACACGGGATTGACAAAGCCGGGAATCGCGAGAACGACCCCGGCCGAAAATGCCCCACCGGCAGTAATCAACGTGCGATTCCGGCAGCGATGAGTGTCCTGGAAATATTCAGTGACCAGACTTTGGCTACCATGGCTGGCGGCAAAAGCAATTGAAGCAATGATTACCAACAAAGAAAGCCAGGCGGTGCCGAATGGTACCATCAGCAATCCCGTCGCAGCGGTGAATAGAATCAACAGGGCTGTCGGCAGGGCAAGTGTGTGACCGGTGAACCGCACGAGCCGTCGGTAGATTGCCACTGCAACCATGATCGCCACCGGAGTGATGACTCTTCCGGCTCCGGAATTTGAAATTTCTACCAAAGTACCGGTCACAACACCGGGCAGCAAAAGCCATCCAGCAGTCGCAAAACACCATCCTGCCCACATCGGCGTCGGTGTACTTGTCACAACACTGCAGCAGTTTTCTTCCCCGCAACCCCCGGTACCCTCAGTCACCTCATGTGCCGGATGATCATGATCGTGATCATGATCGTGATTTGACTTTTGGTCATCACAAATTGTGTCGCAACAGGAAGAGCTGGCGGATGACGCGAGTGGAGTCTCCGGCGCGGCGGTAAATCCGGCGACCCCTGTGAACAGGAAGCCAACCAGAGGTGCAAGAACTATCGCTGCACTGCCGGTGAGCGTTGTTAGCCATTCCGGGTGTGAATTGCCGCCGAGGCTTGCAAGAGCGGTCATGAATAACGCTGCCGGGACTGAAAATCCAACGATGCCAGTGACGCGCCACCGGTCACGATTGGGTGTCGTTTCCATGATCGCCTGCTGTCCGGACCTCCACAGGATCGAAACGGCGAGTCCGCTGAGGATCGCGACAACTGGCCAGTGGTCCAGAATCGCAAACCAGTCGAAACAGATCCACGCGCACATCAGCAAGGCGGCGATCCACCCAACAATGAGCGCTGTCACGCGGAACAGCCAATAAACTGCGAAGAACCCCGCCCCCATCGCCATGAGTTGGATGGACGAGAACGACACCCATCCGTAATTCAAGAGCTGGCCAGTCGTATCGGAAATGCTGCCAGAATCGATCGCGGTGTCATCGATCGCGGTGTCATCGCTCGTGGTGCCATCGTTCGCGGTGTCATCGTTCGCGGCGTGCAGAAAAGTGTCATCGGGAACTTGTTGAGGCAATTCGAACAGCAGCCAGGTGAGCAGGAATTGGGAAAGAATAACTGCAACGATTCGAAAAGGGTTGAGCTTTGGCTGTGTCGTGCGCTGAGTTTGTATGATGGTTTTCGGGTGTGCCATGGGCCTGACAGACAATCTGGAAGACGACTTCAATGGAGTCAATTGGGTGAGAAGTTACCATCCCGAATCGCTCAGTGCTTTCGATCACCTGGCACAAATGACGAACTTTCATTCGATTACCCTGCAATGGACCATTCGATGTTTCAGCTCTCAGGAAAAACAGCGCTTGTCACAGGCGCCGGGCGAGGAATTGGACGCGGTTGCGCATTGGAACTGGCGCGCGCAGGCGCCGACATTGTGGTGAATGACCGCCCCGAAAGCACTGATCTGTCGGAGACCGCTCGGCTGATTCAAAATCTCGGACGCCGGTGCGAAGTGGTCAGGTGCGACGTTTTCAGCCGCGAAGGATGCGAATCACTGGTCGCAGCAGCAATCGAGGCCGTTGGGCAGATTGACATTCTGGTCAGTAATCCGGCCTTCAGTCGGCGAGGCAGTTTTCTGGAATACGATCCGGAACTGTTTCAGCAAACGATTCAGGGAACTCTGATCAGCGGCTTTCATATGAGCCAACTGGTTGCCCGCCATATGGTATCCCGGCGAATTCGGGGCCGAATCATCTTTATTTCAAGTGTCCAGGCCGAAATGCCATTTGAGCTGTGCGGTGCGTATGGAGCCGCAAAAGCCGGACTTAATCACTTCACGCGGTCTGTTTCGGTCGAACTTTCGCGGCACCGTATCAATGTCAATGCCATTGCACCCGGCTGGATTGACACGCCCGCTGAGCATCTCACATTCAGCGATGAAACCCTGGCAGAACAGGGGCAGCGTCTACCCTGGGGACGGCTGGGGCTGCCAGAAGACATTGGTCAGGCCGCTACATTTCTGGCGAGCGACGCGGCAGATTACATCACCGGAGTCATTCTGCCCGTCGACGGAGGTTTCCGGTTCAAGGACTGCGGAGCAGAACCTATTCGCAGTCCCACACCTGCTCCAGAGTGCCCAAAGGACTTCGGAGCGGAGGACTCCGCTCAGGTGAATTCCGTCCCCAACTGATTCACTCGTTGTTGACACCGCAAGCTTGTGCCCAGACCTCAGTTGAAGAACAATGCATGCAGAACCCAGGCGTGGCAAACAGTACTGCTCCCGCTGACCGAATTCTCCGCCCGAACCCTGTTCCCAGAGTCCCGATTATGCCGATCAACCGAACCAAATGCGTGGCCAGTGCCCTTGCAGTTGCCGCAGTCTGCTTCTCGTGGGCCGTGATGGCGGAGGATCCCGTTTCTGTGAAGCAACGTGTCGCCCAGTATGCGCCCGTCAGATTGTCCGCGGACCTGTCCGGATTGTCGGACAAAGAACGAGACACCATTCGACTGCTGATCCAGGCGGCAGAGCAGATGGATCATATTTTCTGGCGCGAAGCCTGGGGACACCGGAAGCAACTGATGGAACGCATCCAGGATCCAGCAGTCAGGCGATTTGCCGAAATCAACTATGGACCATGGGATCGCCTGGGTGCCAATGCCTCTTTTGTGGAAGGGATCGGTCCAAAACCGTTGGGAGCGAACTTCTATCCGAAAGATATGACCAAAGAAGAGTTTGAGGCCTGGGTGGAATCTCATCCGGATCAGGCAAAGGCATTCCGCAGCCTGTATACGATCGTCCGAAGAACGAAAGACGGAAAGCTGCGGACGATTCCTTATCACAAGTTCTTCGCCGATCGAACACAGATTGCCGCCGAAAAACTACGTGCCGCTGCGGAGCTTGCTGAAGACGAGAAATGGAAAACGTACTTGACGCTTCGAGCCGACGCGCTGTTGTCTGATGATTTTCAGCCAAGTGATCTGGCATGGATGGACATGAAGTCAAACACCCTGGATATCGTCATCGGTCCCATCGAAAACTATGAGGACCGCATGTTTGGATACAAGGCTGCCCACGAAGCATACGTCCTGATCAAAGATCGCGAATGGAGCGGCCGACTGAGCAAATACGCATCTCTGCTGCCGGAACTTCAAAAGTCACTGCCGGTTTCTGAAGAATTCAAGTCTGAATCGCCCGGCACGGATTCGGACCTGAATGCGTACGATGTGGTCTATTACGCGGGAGACTGCAATTCCGGGTCAAAGACAATCGCCATCAATCTGCCCAACGATGAGGAAGTGCAGCTGAAGAAAGGAACTCGTCGGTTACAACTGAAGAACGCGATGCGAGCCAAATTCGATCGTATCGTTGAGCCCATTGCAGACGAACTTCTGGATCCTGCTCAACGCGAACACGTCA
Source organism: Planctomycetaceae bacterium (assembly GCA_041398825.1). Taxonomy (NCBI): domain Bacteria; kingdom Pseudomonadati; phylum Planctomycetota; class Planctomycetia; order Planctomycetales; family Planctomycetaceae; species Planctomycetaceae bacterium. The sequence goes on from JAWKTX010000011.1 coordinate 20,765, forward strand.
CGTTCGACGCATTCTTCTCGAACACGATGCTGCACGAAGTTGCGCATGGGCTCGGAATCAAGAACGTTGTCGCTGGCAGCGGTACTGTCCGTCAGGCATTGAGAGAACTCGGCGCACCGCTTGAGGAATGCAAAGCCGATATTCTTGGACTTTACCTCGCTTCCGAACTGCGTAAACGCAACGTGTTGACAGAAGGTACACTTCGGGACAACTACGTCACTTACATGGCGGGCATCTTTCGCTCCAGCCGTTTTGGGGCGACAAGTGCGCATGGTCGGGCAAACATGATCAGTTTCAACTTCTTCCAGAAGCACGGTGCTTTCACACGCGGAGAGAACGGTCGATATCGCGTCGATTTCGATCGAATGGAATCTGCCATTCAGGCGTTGACGGAATTACTGCTGACGACTCAGGGCAATGGCCGATATGAAGGCGCGGCTGAAGTGCTGGATACCTTCGCTGTGGTTGGACAACAGCTGCAGGCGGATCTGGATCGACTCCGTGATGCGAATATCCCTGTTGATGTCGTCTTTGAGCAGGGACTTCAGGTCCTGGGCCTGGATTAGCAGCGTTCTGAATTCAGATGTTCCACGTTCGAAACCAGATTCGGGCAGGATCGTTCCAGCGGCTTCAGGCAGCGGAATGGCTGTTTTTGAAGATGGAAGAGGTCAGACATGTTTTATTCGAATAGTGCACGACGTGGATTCCTGAAGGCCAGCGGTGTTTGCGTCGCCCTGCCAACTCTGGAATCGTTGTTTCCGGCCATTAGCTCTGCATCTTCAGGGACCCGGATCAATACGCCACGACGCCTGGTTTGCGTTGGTAATGAATTCGGAATGTATCCTGGCGCTTTCTGGCCTAAAGAGGCGGGGCCCGACTACGAATTCACTCCTTTGCTCAGGCCATTGGAAGCCCATCGCTCAAGAATGACCTTGTTTTCTCATCTTGATCACGGTCTTAAGGGCGGCCATTTCGCGGTGCATACCTACCTGACCGGCGTCCATTCATCAGAAGGCAAGTCCATGCCGGAAGGCGGAATGAGCCTGGATCAGCGGGCGGCGGAGTTCGTCGGGTCAGCCACGCGGTTCCCTTCTTTAACGATCGGATCCGAAGACGGCTTGCATGGTGGGTGCATGATGAGCTGGACGCGAACGGGGACACGGATTCCACCGGTACCCGGGCCGAGAGAATTATTCCGAAATTTATTCGTCGATGACACGGCTGCCGCTCGTCGTGCAGCGCAACAACGCATTGCGTTGCAGGAATCGATTCTGGATGCAGTTCGCGGTGACGCAAACGATCTCAGAAGAAGAGTCAGTCGAAGTGACAATCAGAAGCTGGAGGAATATTTCACATCGGTGCGGGAGGTTGAACTCAAACTGCAGCTGGACAAGCACTGGCAGCAAATTGCAAAGCCAAAAACAGACATGCAGGAACCAGTCAATGAAGGACTTACAAGGGACCTCCCGAAAATCTACGACCTGATTGCCCTCGCGCTTCAGACGGACTCAACGCGTGTGGCCACGGTGGAAGTCGGCGGCAGCTTTGTCGCGGCCGATCTCGGCATTCGGGCTGGGTATCACGGGTTGTCACACCACGGTCAGGTGGAAGAAAGTATCAGGCTGCTGACACAAATTGAGCTGTATCAGACGGAACAGTTCGCTCGTTTCCTGGACAAACTGGCTTCGATCAGGGAACCAGAAACAGACAGAACACTGCTCGACTCCACAATAGCCATGTTTGGAAGTGGCATGGGCAACGCAAATTCTCACACGAATCACGATTTGCCAATCCTTGTTGCAGGTGGTTCCTTTCGACATGGAGAACACAAAGCGTATCCGACAGAAAGCCATGGAAGGGTGCCGCTCTGCAATCTGTTCGTGACACTGCTGCAGCAATTCGGCGTCGAAACGGATCGTTTCAGCTCCAGCACCGGCACATTGACAGGATTTGATACGGCAGGCTGAGCCAGCCACGGCCAACCCCCTTAGGGTGCATCTCACATCTGGAGCCGTGCATAACCATAGGTATCTCACTCTCTTCACGGAGCCAGTGCATTAATATTTGATTATGGATTGCCCCATTATTCCCCATGGTGTAAGGTGCGGATTATCATTCACCTGTAAGAGGTGCCTTCATCGAGAACCTTCGCTGAATGGGGAATTCACGCATGTCCAGGGATCACGTTCTTTCCATCAAAGAGTTCACGAAATCTTTAGGGGATTCTTACCCTTCACTGAAGCAAATTGCGTTTTTGGCAGGCGTGCTGATCTTCAACGACGCCATGTGCTATGGGGATGTCATCACGTCTCTCGATTTCAGCGATGCCGGACTCTGGTCAGTCAGTCTCACGGAAAGCAATTCAGCGGAGAATTCATCCTCCGTCACCGGCGGTACACTTCAGGCCGCAAAGAAAGCAGGATCCGGTGGAGTACGGCTGTCGGTCGATCTGATTGGTGCCATCTCGACGGTGGGTTATCAGAACATCAGACTGGCATTCCAGGGCCAGTCGGCAGATACGCTGGAATGGAATGCGAATATGACGGCGGCGGTGGCCAGTACCGACGGGCTTCGAATTTTTGGCAGCGGCGTTGATATCAATGCGAACAGCCTGAATGATCTGACCGGAACAGCGGCTGAATTGGATTTCCAGAACGGCGAGTTCTTCCCAACGTCCAATTTCGGTTCGGACTTTACTTTCAGCCCTTCCACCGCCAATTCGTCCATCACGAACCTGTCATTCCTGCTTCAGGTCAATGCGGACGCAGAGAAGTTAACCCTTTCCAACGTGCAGATTCTCGGAGACATGATCCCGGCATCGGTGCCTGAACCGTCGTCGATCGGGCTGATCTTTCTCGGATGCATCGGTTACGTGTCCCGACGTTTCACCAGAATCCCTCCCGAAGTGCCGTAGCCGCAGCGACTGCGTTCCTTTTCGATTGTGGCTGTACGAGAGAAATCTCTGCGGAAGCACTTGCACGGCAATGCTCGGAATTTGAGCCCGGCAATGCTGGCCGCTTGCAGTACCGAGCCATGTAGAAGAATATTCAGACGAATCCCGCGTCCCCACGACACACAATCGTCGCAATGTTTTTCTGCAGGTAAATTCATGCCACGCCTCAAATCGTCAACCCTTCAGGCGTATGTCTTCTGCGCTGCCTTTGTTGTTGGAACTGGCCACGCTTCCGGCGATTCAGTGAAATTGATTCCTCGGTCGATTTCACTGCAGGGGCCGGAAGGGCGTCACCAGATTCTGGTGGAGCGATACGACGGGGAGGAAGCGATCGGTCCGGCAGATCCCGGTGTGATCGTGACATCGGATGATTCCAAAGTGGCACGCGTTGAGAACAACGTTGTCATCGCGACCGGCAATGGAACGACGACGATTCGGCTGGAGGGAGACGCAGAGACCGATGCGGTCACGGTCAATGTCCGTGGGTTTGACGACCGGCCGGCGTGGTCGTTTCGGAATGATATCCAGCCCATCATGGCGAGGTTGGGTTGCAATTCCGGTCCCTGTCATGGTGCTCTCGCAGGAAAAGGCGGATTCCGTTTGTCTCTGCGAGGGTATGATCCTGAACGCGACCATTTCTCAATGGTTCATCAGCAACAGGGGCGTCGTGTTGAGCTTTCGGATCCCGCGTACAGTCTGCTGCTGACAAAACCTACGCAAACGGTCCCGCATAAAGGTGGCCTGCGTCTGGTTCCGGAATCGCGACATTACCGTGTGCTGTCGCAATGGATTGCAGACGGCGCAGCACCTCCGGCGGATTCCGATCCGGTGCTTCAGAGACTTCAGATTCTGCCAGAGCGGGCGACACTGACTGCGGATCAACATCAGCCATTTCTGGTGATTGCACACTACAGCGATGGCCGCGTACTGGATGTCACGGAACTCGCAAAGTTTTCTTCTTCCAACGAAGCCGTGGCAACGGTGAACGACGATGGCGTTGCTCACGTCGTTGGTCCCGGTGAAGGCGCAGTCACTGCGTGGTTTTCCAGCCAGATCGCAATTGGACGCATCACTGTGCCTTTCCCTCAGTCGATTGATCCGTCCGTATTTACTCACGCAGCACGCCGCAATTACATCGATGATCTGGTTCTTGCTCAGTTGCGGCGTTTGAATCTGAAACCTTCGCCTCGAAGCACAGACGAGGTCTTTGTCCGGCGGGCGTATCTGGACGCGATTGGCACACTCCCAACTGTGAATGAAACACGCGACTTTCTGGCGGACAAGCGAAACGACAAACGCGATCGCCTCATCGACGCATTGCTTGATCGCCCCGAGTTTGCCGATTACTGGTCTTACCATTGGTCGGATCTGTTGCTGATCAACGGCACCGAACTCAGGCCTGAGGCAGTGAAATCCTACTACCAATGGATTCACAAGAATGTCGAGGAGAATACTCCGTGGGACAAGTTCGTGTATCAACTCGTCACGTCTCGCGGGTCAAGCTTTGAGAATGGAGCGACAAATTTTTACGCCCTGCATCAGGCACCTGAAGACATGGCGGAGAATGTCAGCCAGGCATTTCTGGGTCTTTCAATCGGCTGCGCAAAGTGCCATAACCATCCCCTCGAAAAATGGACGAATGATCAATACTACGCGTTCGCAAATCTGTTTTCGCGGGTCCGTGGAAAGGGATGGGGCGGCGATTCCCGCAATGGGGATGGGCTGCGGATACTGGTGACTGCGTCATCAGGCGAACTGGTTCAACCTCGAACCGGAAAGCCTCAGCTTCCCACTCCGCTGGACGGTGAGGCTATTCCCCTGAACTCGGAAGTGGATCGACGGGAGTACATGGCGAACTGGCTGATCTCTCCCCAAAATAAGCTCTTCGCCCGCTCCATCACAAATCGGGTCTGGAAGAATTATTTTGGCGTCGGACTGGTGGAAGAAGTGGACGACATGCGGGCTTCAAATCCGGCGAGCAGCGAAGAGCTCCTGAATGCCGCAGCACAGTCTTTGATCGAAGCCGATTTTGATCTGAAGTCCCTGATGCGTGATATCCTTCGTTCCGAAACCTGGCAGCGCGGTAGTCAGCCACAGGAAGAAAACCGTGGCGATCAACGACACTACTCCCGGTACTACCCTCGACGGCTGATGGCAGAAGTTCTTCTGGATGCGATCTCTGCCGTGGCCGATGTGCCGACGGAATTTTCGCAAGTCCGTTTTCCCGGCGGTGACGTTCGAAAAACAGACTTCTACCCGACAGGCACCAAAGCCATCCAGCTGTATGATTCCGCAGTGGATTCCTACTTTCTGCAGACATTCGGTCGAAACCAGCGACGGATCACGTGCGAATGCGAACGTTCAGATGAGCCCAGCATGGTGCAGGTCCTGCACATCGCGAACGGTGATACTTTGAATGAGAAGCTGCAGTCAAAGAATAACCGGCTCGAACGCTGGCTCGCAGAATACAAGGACAATGCGTCGCTGCTGGATGAAGTTTTCATAACAGCGTTATCACGCTACCCGACAGAACGTGAACAGAACGAGATCCTGTCCGTTCTTGAAACTGCAAAGAATGAGGATGAACGGCGCGAACTGCTCGAAGATGCAGTTTGGGGCGTGTTGAGCAGTCGGGAGTTTCTGTTCAACCACTGATCAGCGTTACGGCAGGTCTGGTTAGCCAGGCATCTGTTCAATCAGGCATTCGTTCACCCCCATTTTCAAAGACATCATGCAATCTGTTGCATGTTGCTGGCGGGAGGGTGTAATCGCCTGATGCTTCCGGATGTGAACGAATGCCGTCGGACCTTTGACACAGTACCAGAAAGTTTGCCAGCGCCAGCGTTGGGGGATTCTATGCCGATTCAACGTGAGTTCTTAGACTGGTCCCAACCGGCCTTACCATCGGCCGCTGATTATCTGATTCAACGCTACTCTGACGGTGACTCTCTCGACCTTTCGAACGTCATTCTGGTGTTTCCCGGGCGACGAGCCGGGCGACGAATGCTCGAGCTTCTCGTTGAAAAGGCAACGCTTCGCTGGCCTGATCTGTTGCCCCCGGTCATGGTAACTTTCGATCGATTTCCGGAGATGCTTTATACCCAGAAGCTGGGATTGGCGGACACGCTGACCCAATTGCTGGTCTGGCGTCATGCGCTCAGTTGCATTCCGGCGCGAGAACTCACCGCCGCGCTTCCACACATTCCCAATGAAGACGCCATCCCGGCATGGATGGCACTCTGCGAAACACTCCGACGTCAGCATAATGAACTTGCAGCGGACGGCATGGAGTTCAGTGAGATCCATGAACATCTGGCAAACTCCGGAAATCGCAGTGAAGCCGACCGATGGAAAGCTCTGCGCCGGATTCAGGCAGAATATCTGATGCAAATGGACAGTCTTCAGCTTTGGGATCGCCAGGCGGCTCGACTGGTCGCGGTTGAACAAAACGAGTGTCAGGTGGATCGCGATATCATCATGGTTGGCACCGTCGACATGAACAGAATTGTCCGACGCATGATCGACCAGATTGCCGATCGAGTCACGGTCCTCATACATGCACCGGAGTCAGAGGCAGGTTCTTTTGATGAGCATGGTTGCCTGATTCCTGCAGAATGGGAATCTCGCCAATTGAACATTCCGATTTCGATGATGGCCATTGTTGACAAGCCGGATGATCAGGCCCAGTGCGTGATTCAACAGCTCTCCGAATTGCAGGGCCGATATCGTGCGGACGAAGTTGCAATTGGAGTCGCCAATGACAGGCTCGTTCCGGCAATCCTGCAGGGATTGTCCGATGCCGGACTCTCGGGACGATGGCCGATCGGTCAGGTGATCAGCAGCTCGCGACCGTATCGGCTGCTGGAAGCCGTCACGATGCACCTGATTTCCGCACGGGACGGTTTGCCCGCAGACTTTGCGTCGCTTTCAGATCTTGTTCGACATCCTGATCTGACATCGTGGATTGACCTGAAGGTTAAACTTGCCTTTGGCTCTGAAAAATCTGTCGAAGCTCCGGCTGGCAGCATCGTCGCTCAGACTCAGCGAAGAAGGCGATTAAAGGCGGTCGAGACGGACTGGTTAACCACTCTGGATAAGTATCTTGCCGATCACTTGCAGGCTACGCCAGGCGTGTTACTGGGAGACGAATCAACACGGAGGTCGGTGGGTGCTGTCTGCGACGCGGTTGAACTACTGCTTGCAGAGCTGTTGCCGCCGTCACTTCGAAGCCAGGCGCACCTTCTGGCAGATGAACGTCCGGCTCCTGGAACAAGGCGGAAAGGCAAGGTGGGACAGTCGCTTCCCAGTCAACGTCAGCTGATGCTCGATGACATGGAAGAAGCAGCGACGCATTCGATACAGCAACTTCTCACTCGAAAAAGGACTCTCATTGAATGGGCCGACGGGGCATTGCGAATGATCGCGACAATTTACAGGGATCGTGAACTGGTTGAGGAAAAACAGTCTGATCGGGCGATTGTCGAGTGTTTTAGTGCTGTTCAGTCGCTGATAGAATCCCTTCGCCAGGTGCCCGACATGGTGATGCCTCGAACAACCTGCGTTCAGGCATTGCAGCTTATTCTTCGTCAGATCGGTGAGGGCAATGTTCCACCTGGGGAATCGGAGCTTGCAATTGACCTGATGGGGTGGCTCGAACTCCCGCTCGACGACAGTCCTGTTGTCATCCTGACGGGATTCAACGAAGGTGATATTCCAGAATCGACGACGTCTGATGTCTTTCTGCCAAATAGTTTCCGGCAGCAGCTCGGACTGACAGACAATGCTCGCCGATACGCCCGAGACGCTTACGCAATGACGACACTGCTGAACAACAGACATGTGTTAAAGTTGATCGCGGGGCGCGTTGATGTAAAAGGAAACCCTGTCGCTCCCAGTCGGCTTTGGTTTGCGGCCGATCAGCAGTCTCTGCCGCAAAGAGTTCGCCTGTTTTATGCCGCTGACAAACAACAGAGTGATACGGGCGACCGTGAAGTCGGTCTATCCGCAGGTGTTCCGGATACGCGTCAGAGTGGCTTTGTGATTCCATCGCCCCCTCCTCGCAAACGCTTACCTGATGAAATCTCTGTGACGGACTTTCGAGTCTATCTGGATTGTCCGTATCGATATTTTATCGGTCGTGAACTGAAACTGCGGTCCATTCAGGATGAAACCAGAGAACTCAGTGCGGCAGCGTTCGGGAGTTTGATGCATGAAGTACTGAATCGGTTCGGCGAATCGAATGTTCGAACCGCGACGACTCCCGAAGCCATTGAACTGTTCCTGCTGACGGAATTGCAGAAAGTGGCGGCCGTTCGCTTCGGACGCGATCGTTCCGCAACAGTTGTGGTTCAGTTAAAGATGCTGGAAAACCGGCTGCAGAAATTCGCCGAGTGGCAGGCTGGCACTGCAAAGGAAGGCTGGCGCATTGTCCGCACGGAAGCTCGCCTGGAGTACAGTCACTTTCGAGACTCAAAGGACAGACCAGTCAAGCTGATTGGACGTATCGATCGGATCGATCAGCATCAGACCACCAGGGCGTGGCGAGTGCTTGACTATAAAACAAGCGAATCCGCCCTCAAGCCGGATGCGACACATCGGACGAAGGGGGAGTGGATTGATTTGCAGCTGCCACTCTATCGATTACTGGTGCAACCCATTTCCGTAAAAGGTGAAGTGCAGCTTGGTTACATTCACCTTCCAGGAGATCTGAGTCAAATCAACTGCAGCATAGCCGACTGGGATGAAGAAACGCTTCAGTCGGCCGAAAACAAAGCGCGACAGGTTGCAGCCGATATCCTGGACCTGAGGATTGATCGCGTGTTGGTTTCAAATTCGCAGTGGCAGAATGAATTTTCACGTCTGTGTCAGGATCGAGTGATTGATCGAAACATCCCCTGGCTGTCGGACTACTCGCTGGGACACGAGGATTGATCTGAAGCGATGTGGAATGAAAAAAAGTCGTCTGAAGACTTTCAGACGACTTTCAACGGGATTTTCATGGTTCGACGGGAACGACCTGACTAGTCGCCCGAATTCGATGCCGAAGAATCGCCGAATGTACGCCACTCCATTTTGGTTGGCTCGGCAACCTTACGGTACCCGAGGCTCATCAGCACTTCCAGTACTTCGCTCCATGTTGGGAACGGCCGCCCGCTTTTTCGTTTATAGTCATCCATGGCTCGCATGAATTCAATTTCGCCACCGGAGTAATCACGCTCACAGGTGGTGGGATCGATCTGTCGGCGACGGTCCGCACGTCGCCTGTCGGCAATTTCACGTCGCTCTCGCCGGGCGATCTCTTCTTCAGTCAGCGTATCGGCAGCCTCAGGAATTACCTCAGATTTGCGAACTGCAGAGGCCGACCTGGTGATGTTTCGCGCAGGAGCCTGCCTTCGACGCCCTGACCGACGGTCAGTCACAAGTACACTGGATTCAATTTCCGACATGCATACACCCTTGGAGAATTCGGGGAAAGAATGGGTGGAGAATTCGTCAGGCTCACCGTACGGCGAACACTGAGAACTCAGGTGGTTATTCAGTTCGGCGGAGTTCAGGAATGAGCGGCTGCGGCCCGCGCGCCAGGCCCATTCCGACACTCTGCTTCACGATGATCTGCTCACCGAACTATTCCACACAGAATGTCGATGTGTGAAAAGAAGCCGATTACTTCGACTTGTTCATTCAAAGAAACATTAGTGATTGCGGAAGAAAACTAGTTGTAACGATTCTAAGGGCTGAAAAGCTGCAGGTAAAAAATCTGAAGTCCGGACGTATCCCGCCGAACGGTTTCAGCTCTCGTCCGCCATTGCTACTTGTGGTATCCCAGCGCCGAAATCACATCGAAGAGTTCTTCGAACGTGATAAAACGGCGGCGATTAGCAATCTTGTAGTCGTCGACGGCAGTCGCCAGTTCATTGACTTCAGGACGTGCGGAACGATCTCCGTCTCGAAATTGGCGTCTTTCGTAACCTGCGACGGCCGGGCCGTTGTCGCCACGGCGGCGGTCAAGAAAGCCCTGCTGTGTAGCCGGAGTCGCGATAGCTTGCTGTTCCATGTCTGTCTCACTTTTTTTGTTGCTGAGCTTCCCCCGCATAACGAAGTCATTTCCGGGAGCAAAACAACTGTTCGTTCCGTTCTTCGTGACTGCAAACGGGTTCTGAATGGGACACGGTAATCGCAGGTTAACAGGTACGGGTTGAGCTAAAGAATGTGGTTGTGCCGAAGATTTCAATTCGCACCGCAGTGGGTTTGCCTCCCAAACTACTGGATTCCACTCCGCCGCTGAAGCTGTAAGATGGGTGCAAACTTCGAATCGATCCTTACCCAACACTCACTGAAATTCAGAATTGTGGAGTTCCGAACAATGTCCTGCCGCTGTCTTGCCGCTGTGATCGCATCCGGCCTGATTCAATTCACGCTTGCGGGTTGTTCTCCTTCGACAGAACCACCGGCGGCCCCACCGACTCCGCCTTCTTCAGACGCCACAGGTACCGGAGGTCTGGAAACGGGATCCAATTCGAATGAAGGCGCATCCGATTCTGTCGATGAGTTTCAGGAGTTTGACGGAATGAAGTTTCTCGTTCCGGCAAGTTGGGAATCGATGGAACTCTCCGGCATGCAGAAAGGGATTATCGCAGCAAAATTCAGCATTCCTTCGGCGGGCGATGATGTCAGCCTGACCCTTTCCACCTCAGGGGGATCCCTTGAAGACAACATTCGGCGATGGCAGGGACAGTTCAGTGGTGGCCCGGATATTGTAACGGAATCCATTAAGGCTGACGGTCAGGATGCAACTGTGGTGCGTCTTCAGGGAACGTTTTCTCCCGGCTTCGGCCGACCATCTCAGGATGGCTATGCGATGACAGGTGTGGTCATTCCTATGGGTCAGACCAACTACTACATCAAGCTGACAGGCCCCATTGAAGGAGTCTCCAGCGCAGACGCCGAGTTCATCGAGTTCTGCAAATCAGCGCGTCGTGGCTAGAGCTGTCCGTTGAAAAAGCCGGGACAGGCGAGCAGGACGACTGAAAACCGTCGTGTTCTAAGGTCTCCTGCTCGAGCCAGTCCCGTTTTTCAACAGGCTGCCAGAGCTGTTCATTTGAGTACCGGCGAGCGGAATGTCGAGGGAAGCGGATCAGCAGTATGAACGACACCCGAATCTATTTCGATAACAACGCAACAACGTGTATGTTGCCCGAAGTTGTCGAAGCGATCAACCACGCGGGAAGGACGGCCTTTGCGAATCCCGGCAGTCAGCACAGCTTCGGACGGGATGCTCGCCGGACGCTTGATGACGCGCGTGAAACCATTGCGCGCATCCTGAACGCAGAAGAGTCTGAAGTCGTGTTTACCAGCGGCGGAACAGAATCAATCAACATGGCGGTTCAGGGGTTAACAGCCGGCCGAACAGGCACCATTGTCGCGACCGCCGGTGAGCATCCCGCAACCCTGCGTTCATATGATCGCGCTGCCGTTCACGGGCTCAGGTCCCTTCACCTGAAAGTCGATTCCGATGGATTGCTCGTCGAATCGGAACTCGATGGACTGCCCTGGAACCAGTTGAGACTTGTTTCTGTGATCCTTGCCCACAACGAGACCGGGGTGATTCAGCGCACAAAGAGGCTCAGTGACCTCTGCGAACATCACCGCGTTCCGCTGCTGATTGACGCTGTGCAGGCCGTTGGCAAGATCCCTGTGGACTTTGCAGCATTGAAGGCGACAGCTCTGGCTTTTGGTGCGCATAAGTTTCATGGCCCTCGCGGTGTCGGTGGACTACTGATACGCCGGGGCGTGAAACTTGTGCCATTCATGGAGGGCGGACATCAGGAGAATGGACGCCGTGCCGGAACAGAAGCTGTCCCACTGATCGCGGGCATGGCAAAAGCGCTCGAGGTTTGGCATGAGTCTGCAGGACACCGGCAGATGATGATTTCCGAAATGCGAAACCAACTCCAGCAGCGGCTGCTTGGTGAGTGCTCGCCGGCCATCGTGCATGGCTATCAGGCCGAACGTCTGCCTAACACGCTTAGTATTGCATTTCCGGGACTTTCCGGCGAAGCTCTCCTGGTGAATTTACACTTAGCTGAAGTGGCATGTTCGCTGGGAAGTACATGTGCAAGTGGTTCTGCGGAACCAGCCCCGGCGCTGCTGGCGATGGGAGTGCCGCCGGACATCTGTCTGGCCACCGTTCGGTTGAGTCTCGGAATCCTGAATACAATGGATGAAGTCAACGATGCCGCAAATCGAATCGCCGAAGTCGTTCGTCGAATGCGATCTTCACAGAACCCAACTGGGTAACGCGATTGTGCAGACATCAAGTGGTGTTAGCCATTGGTTGGTCCGGAAAATGAAATTTGCGTTACTTGCATGTCTCGCAGTGACGCACTGGTCAGACATGCTGGTTGCTCAGGAAGCACAGTTGTCGGACATTGAGCTTCGCGATCGCATCAAACAGTCCATGGCGCGGGGCTGCGATTATCTGAAGCGGAGTCAGAACGGCGATGGGTCGTGGGTCACTCCTGAGCAGATCTCTTCCAGGCACGAAGTTGGCAGCACTGCTCTGGCCGTCATGGCACAGATCAACTGTGACGTTCCTGTTTCTTCTCGTGAGATTCAGTTGGGACTGCAGTTCCTGCGGCAGGAGGCACCAAATGTGATGGAACGCACACACTCCGTGTATGAAGTTTCTCTCTTGATCATGGCGCTCGTGGCCGCCGAAGAATATGAAAAAGACATGCCGCGAATTCGAATACTCGCTCGAGAGCTTGAGAATTCGATGGTGCTGCGCGGGGCGGATGCCGGACTCTGGGGGTATCGAGTCGGAAGTCGTGGCGGTTCACCAGACCGAAGTAACGGCCAATATGCCGTCCTGGCGCTCCGGGAAGCTGCTTATGCCGGAGTTGAGGTTTCACAGGATACTTGGCGCACGATTCACGAACACTGGGTGAATCATCAGAATAATGATGGCGGGTGGGGATACCACACTGGCGATGGGAAATCGATCGGAACGATGACGGTTGCCGGACTTTCAACCATCGGCATTACCTCCCGAATGCTGATGAACGATCTTGATGTCGATGATGAGGGACGACCGAATTGTTGCCAGCCTCCTTCCACAAACGACGCGATGCGAAAGGGAAAGGAGTGGATGGCGAGGAACTTCTCGGTCTATCGAAATCCGGGTGGAAGCAGCTGGCTGTTCTACTATTTGTACGGACTTGAGCGTGCCGGACGACTGACAAACAGTCGATTCTTCGGGAGATTCGACTGGTACAGAGACGGCGCTCGGTTCTTCATCAGTGCTCAGCAGGGCGCAGGGAACTGGCTCGCACAGGCGGGAACCAACGAACGGGACGAAATTCTGAATACGTCCATGGCGCTGCTTTTTCTTTCGAAGGGCCTGTCACGCGTCGTCATCAACAAACTGGACTACAGCTCACCCAACGGTGAATCCATCGAAACAGGTGAATGGAATCGCCATCCCAACGATGCAATCAACCTCGTGGAACTCATTGATTCTCTGCCCCAGTGGCCGCCGCGTTTGGTCAGTCAGACGCTGACGCTGTCTCGCCTGCGTCCTGAAACTGCCGTTGCCGATCTGAATCAAGCACCGGTGTTACTGATCTCCGGAAAAAAGGCACCTCAACTGACCGATACCCACGTCGCCTGGCTGCGCGAATTTGTTGACCAGGGGGGCTTCATCTTTGCCGTTGCAAACTGCGACGGCAAAGGCTTCGATACAGAGTTCCGCAGACTTGTCGAGCGACTGTTTCCACAGGGGGACGCATCGCTGCAGCGACTGACCTCCGACCACCCGGTGTTTCGCAGTGAGTATCTGCTGAATGCCGATGGTATCGAACTGTGGGGCGTCGATTTTGGTTGTCGGACATCGATTATTTACAGCCCCGATGATATTGGCTGCCTCTGGCAAAAGTGGCAGCGACACGACGCTCCAAATCGAAACAAGGATCTGGTGCAGCGAATCATCAGAGGAACCCGAATCGGGGTGAATGTTCTGGCCTACGCGACCGGGCGCGAGCCGCCGGAAAAATTCAGCATGAACAATGTGAACGATGAGAGGAATCGAAGAATTGAGCGTGGTCTTCTGGAGATTGCAAAACTAAGGCACAGCGGCGGATGGGATACGGCGCCCAGAGCACTGCCAAATTTGCTGCGAGCGTTAAACGAAAAGGCAGGCGTCCCGACGGCGGTTAACGGTGAGCCGATTCCAATTACCCCGAATGAACTTTTGCGGTTCCCGCTGGTTTACATGCATGGGCGATACAGTTTCGCGCTGGAACAAACGCAGCGGGAAGCGTTACGAACCCACATTCTGCGAGGAGGCGTGCTGTTCGCCGACGCCTGCTGCGGATCAACCCGTTTCGACAGAAGTTTCCGTGACATGATGCAACAGACATTTCCTGAGAATGCTCTGAAGCAAATTCCACCAGACCATGAACTGTTTTCGAGCGAAATCGGATATGACATCTCAAAAGCCACCATCAGGAAGCTGGTCCCGACCGCTGCCAACGCGAGTATGAAGTCCAAAGAGGAAACCGGGCCTCCAATTCTGGAGGGTATCGAAGTGAACGGTCGAATGGCCGTCATCTACAGTCGATACGACATCAGCTGTGCACTGGAACACCAGGCCTCTCTTGCCTGCAACGGCTACCTGGAAGACGATGCTGCCCGAATCGCGACGAATGTCGTCCTGTATGCGCTGCTCAAAGAAAGTGATCTGCCGACGGAGTGAAAATGACTCCGCAGAAAACGCCCGCTGACAAGTCGAACAATCAAGGTGTGGAAGTCTGCAGCGGGTGTATTCCTACGGAGCCACATAAGCCGGCAATCGAAAAGTGCGCGGGTGTCAGACAGAAGGAGCAAAAGCATGCGCACGGGAGTAAATCGCAGCAGTCATTCCAGACCGGACCGGAAATCTGATGAAAACTCAGAATTCCTTTTGAACTCCGTAAGCTCTTGCCTGCAAACGACTTCTGCCATAAGCACTCAAGGAAGAAGAACTGTACGAAAAAAGAGCCGAGCCTTCCCAAAGAAGACTCGGCTCTCGATTCAATAAGGGGTGCACCGATCAACCGGCTATGCTGCCTGATCCAGTGAGTGGTCTCCCTCGGATTCATCTTCGTACACGAGGTAATAGATGCTGCTGGCAGCTTCTTCCAGGTAATGCTTGATGTTCTCGCTTTGCACGATTTCAATCAGATGGTCAAGGGCTTCGACAACCCGATCCACTTCATCACTGCTGATTTCTTCGTATTCCTCAATGTCCGCCAGATCCTTCAGTTCTGCATCCTGTTGATTCATGGCTTCTGTCATCACTGTCTCCTGACGCGGGATTTTCCCGCCTGGTAACTGGAATCCGCGCTGGCTACGCGTCTTTCTTCACTTCGGTTGTTATCGGACAGGCGAGCGATCGCCTTTGAAAGAAACTGTGAGGGCTTTGGGAGCTGGCCCGATTGAAGAACCGGAGAATCCGGCGGATTTTCCCCAGGTTGATGCGGATCCGAACTCTCAACAGCGTAATGGATTCCCTGGATTCCCCATTTCCCTGACCTCATCGGACCCTCACGAAGCGGAAAACAGGCTCGAGTATTCAGTCCTCCTGAATCCAAAATCTCAGTCCTTCCGCGCCAGCGGACTTTTTCCCCGGCCGACTTGAGGCAACCGTCGGAGTTTTTTGTTGTGGTGTGACCGAAAACAGCGATAAACTGCTTGATCCTGCCGGTCAAATTCCGTTTTGCGTGAAGCAGTGGTAACTCTGGCGGTCAATTTGTTCAAAAAGGCTGACACTTTCGGCCGCGCGTACTTGAGGAGCTCTTCGATGCATCAGTCTGGTGGTTTGTTCAAACGTTCACTGATTCTCTGCGCTGCCGCTGCGGTGCTGGTCGTGACAGCCGGGGCCACCCAGGCTGAACCCGGACGACGGGAAGTGCGGAAGCCAGTCATTACAAAGCCGAAGTTTGATCCGACCGCTGAAAGAGTTGGTCTGTTCGATGGTAATGAATCCGGGCAATTGGAAACGAAGGTCGTACCAAGTGGATCACAGGGGGGATTTCTCCTGATCTCCAACAAGTCCGATCAACCGTTAACTGTTGAGCTCCCAGATGCTTTTGTCGCAGTACAGGTTCTGAAGCAGTTTGGTGGCGGCATGGGCGGCATGGGTGGCATGGGCGGTATGGGCGGCGGCATGGGCGGTATGGGCGGCGGCGGAATGGGTGGCATGGGTGGCGGTGGTATGGGAGGACAAGGATTCTTCTCAATTCCGCCTGAACGAACTGTGCGGGTGCCCTATCACTCGGCATGTCTGAACCATGGAAAGGCAGACCCGTCTCCAAACCTCACATACAAGCTGGTCCCCGTCAGTGAATACACGAATGATCCAATTCTGGCGGAATTGATTCAGCTGACCGCAACTGGTCGTGTGAACAAGCAGGCCGTACAGGCTGCTATCTGGACACGGACGGATAATCTCACGTGGCAGCAGTTGGCAGCGAAGGGTACTCAGGGGCTCTTTGGCCACGTATCTTATTTTCAGCCTCAGGAGTTAGTCGGCGCTCAACTTCTGCTTTCAACGGCAGAAGGTCGAGTCAAAGAAAAGGCCTCCGAAACACCATCCGGTGTTTCTCAGCCTGCCGACAGGGTATCTGCCCGCATTCGCTAGGCTCCACGAGCGATCTCAATGTGCATTCAGCAGAAAAGGGCTGCCGGAAACGGTAGCCCTTTTTTCTTTGCGCGTGGCGAAGAAGAGCTGTGCCGTTAACGATGTGAAACAAGGAGGGCCTGATAGGCGCCATCCGAGGGTCGTCCGGGAAGGAACTGCTGATCACGCTCCAACCGAATTGCAGGAAAGGCCTGCAGCACGGCATCGACAACCCGCCGGTTTTCTTCCGCCTCAATACTGCAGGTCGAATACACGATGCGTCCTGCGGGAGCGATGCGCTCACACGCCTGGATCAACAATCTGGTTTGCAGCGTTACCAGCTCTGCGAGGTCCTCGGTTGAGAATCTCCATCGGGCCTCTGGTCTGCGTCCCAGCACTCCCGTATTCGAACATGGAACGTCGACCAGAATCAAATCGAACGGACCGTCGGGTAGATTGGTCCCATCCTTTGTGACCAGGCACAACTGAACATTCCGGATGTTCAGCCTTTCGGTGTTCTGGCGAATTCGTTCGAGCCGAGACCCCGAGATGTCGCAAGCGGTGATCATGGCTTTGTCATCTGTCAGTTCTGCCAGATGGCAGGTCTTGCCTCCGGGCGCGGCACAAAGATCAAGAATGCTCTCTCCCGGCCTGGGTGCGGCCAGCTCTGCTGCAGCAGTGGCACTGGCATCCTGAATGCTCCAGTCCCCGTCCATGAATCCCGGCAATTGCTCCACGCGACCGGTGGAAGAAATTCGCAGCGTACCGGCAGAATGGCCTTCTTCAACGATGCAGTGTCCGGTTAATGCTTCGCGCACGGTGTCCACTGTTGCCTGCCGTTTATTGATTCGGACCGACAGGGATGCTGGATACAGCGAATGGAATCCGGCCGCCATTAGTTCTTCCATAGACATCCTGCCTGTCCATCGGACTGCTAACGCACTGGGCAGAGAGAACGCATCCCCGAACCATTCGGCCAGGTTTTGGGAGGGATCGGTCAGAACTGGCTGTGTCATCTGAACCCAGTGGCCGGGGCTTACCGGAATGAACGCTGCGTCGGGCGGCATCGGTTCGTTCGACTCCGTATCCACCTTGTCTGCCACCATTCGTGCGATACCGCGCAACACGCCGTTCACGAACTTTGTCCATCGTTCGCGATTCAATTGACGGCAGAGTTTGACTGAGGAGTCGACTGCGGCATGGTCGGGTGTCGCAGCAAAAAGAATCTGATAGACACCAAGCTGCAGCACGCGCCACAGATCATTCTCAACGTTATGCCTCGGCCGTGTCAGTTGTTTCGCGATGACTGCGTCGATTGTCCGCCTGCGACGAACCACGCCGGAAGAAAGGTCCACAGCCTGACCACGCTCTCCGGAACTCAGTTGATGATGTCGGTCGAGATCTGACAAGATGTCCTGAAGAAAATCATTCCCGTGTTCGAAGAGCTGCAGAGCTCGCCATGCAAGAAGTCGACCAGAGGTGATGGCCGCCACTTTGGCTTCGATCGCGGCGAAATCTTCTTTGGAGCCTGTACTTCCGTGTTGATTTTCACCACTCGAGTAGAGTTTGGCATTCCGTTCCGGCGATGATGGATCCGGCTTTCTATTCTTTCTGTTTCGTTTTTCGCCTGCTGTGTCGCCCTTTTCCTCTTCGCCCTGAGGTCGAACCCGCAGGTTTGTCTTGAACTTTGGCCTTGCGAAATCCCACGGGTTATTCCCTTCAGTGCTCATGCTTCGCCTCGCTGAAAACTGGTTTCGCAAAGTGCCCCAAGATCTTCGAAGTAACCCGGATATGTTTTTGCCGTACATCCGGGATCCAGAATTCGAATGCCTTGTGCTCTGAGTCCCAATAAAGAAAAGCTCATCGCCATTCTATGGTCGTCGTAGGTGTGTATGTCTGCGGGATGGACAGGCCCCGGTTCGATTTGCAGACCATTGGGATGCTCATGAGCAGCGATACCGGCGCGATTCAGTTCGGTGACCACTGCTGCAATACGGTCTGTTTCTTTGTGTCGCATGTGCCCCACGTTACGGATTGTTGTCGGAGAATCTGCAAACACGGCCACCACGGCGAGGGTCTGTGCTGTATCGCTGATCGCGTTCATATCAACGTCAATACCATGCAGTGGCTTGCCTTTTACTGTGATACTGGAATCTTCATATTGAACTTCACAGCCCATTTGCTGCAATGCATCGACAAACCCCACGTCTCCCTGCTTGGCTGTGCGAGTAAGACCCTCAACGGTAACGGTCCCCTGGGTGATGGCCGCAAGTGCAAAGAAATAACTGGCAGCGGAAGCGTCCGGTTCAATTTCGTAGATTCGTGGCTTGTAAGCCGCGGGCAGCACCTGGAATGAGGACAGATCATCCGGATGCTCGACCTGAATTCCAAACTCCGACATCATCTGAAGAGTCATCGTAACGTATGGCTTTGAAACCAATTCTCCGCTGACCACAATCGAAGTTGCGTTTGATGCTGCCGGGGCCGCCATCAGAAGACTGCTCAGAAACTGGCTGCTGATATCCCCGGCGATTGTTGCCTGCCCTCCGTTTAAGCGACCGTTTGCACCATCAACGACAATGGGCGGGCAGTCGGTCGAATCGATTTCAAAGCGTACACTTGTTCCGAGCTGGGACAAGGTCCGAGCCAGGTCGCCAATCGGTCGTTCGCGCATCCGTTTGACTCCATCCAGTCGATACTGTCCATGGCCCAAAGCACACAACGAAGTCAGGAAGCGAATGCTTGTTCCGCTGTTTTCCAGCCACAGGTCTGCCGATTGCGCGGGGATTCTTCCGCCAAGACCTGTGATGCGGCAGGTACATTGCCGTAGATCCTGATCCACGGTAAACCCGAGGCGACGCAGGCTTTCAATCATCACGCGAGTGTCCTGGCTGTCGAGAACGCCGGTGAGAGTTGTGGTACCGTCGGCCAGAGCGGCCAGGATGAGTGCTCGATTCGTGATGCTTTTCGAACCAGGCGGTCGGATCCTGCCGTTCACGGGGGACGAAATGGGTTGAATCTGAATTGCCTCGGTCATTGCGAGCCTTTGACGGTTACCTGCGAAACGCCTTGCCAACGGGGGCAGAGAACTCTAGCCGTTTTACAGTGAGAAGGCCTGTACGACTGAAGAAACACGACGATTTTCTCATTCAACGTCGTTTCACTCGCGAGTGATCGTTTCGTCCAGGTTCAAAAGAAGGCTGGCTACCGTCATCCATGTGGCCCATTCGTCAGCGATCTCCGGGGGCTCAACTGCAGCGTCTGCGACGTCAACTGCCGATGCACCAGAAGCCTGGAATTCTCCTGATGCAAGGATTCCAGCCGGCATGTCGCCCACTTCAATCAGCCGCTGTGCTTCGCCGGGGGATTTTTTGAATCCCTCGCGCACTGTCTCAAGTGTTGTTTGAAGTGTCGACAATTCATCGGCAACCAGCGATCGCCCCAAAATCCGCTCTGCGAGATTATTCAGGCGTTCCGATGCAGCCGAATCGATATTCAAAGCGTGAAGTCCCAGCATCCTGGCTGCTTCGAGACCCGTCGCATCATTCAGCAGTGTTAATGCCTGAAGCGGCGTATTCGTCTGGCGACGTCCGACTTCACACACACGTCGCTGGGCACTGTCAAATAAGAACGTGGGAGCGCTTGAACGCCGCCAAAAGGCGTAAATCGTTCGTCGGTATTGAGCTGCACCTACACTTGGAAGGTAGGTGAAGCGCCCCATGAAGATTTCCTGCCAGACACCATTGGGCTGATGGGGCATGACCGGAGGTCCACCAACGGCTTCATTCAGAAGTCCGCTGTAACTCAGCGCTGCATCGCGAATCATCCACGCAGGCAGGCGAAATCGCGTCTGCCGTGCGAGCAGTCGGTTTTCCGGATCTCGTTCTTTCAGGGAGTCTGAAAGATCGCTGCTCTGTTGATACGTCTGGCTGGACACAATCAACCGTATGAGATTATGGAGATTCCAGTCGTGTTCCATGAGTTCAACGGCCAGCCAGTCCAGTAACTCCGGATGGGTCGGACGTTCCCCCTGAAGGCCAAAGTCATCAGGAGTTCGCGCAGACCGTAACCGAACAGCATTTGCCAGAGATGATTCACTACCACTCTTGCTGTCAGCGGGTTTTGCCGTGAGACAATCCATCTGCCCAGTTCGAGCCGTGAAAGTTCAGCCGCTGAGTTTCCAGCAGCATTGGTATCGGACGGATGAACCTGAAAGACGTCCGGAAATCCCGCCGCAACTTCATCCGCATGGGCATCCCAGACGCCACGATTCAGCACGAATGTTTTTCGCTTTTTCTCTCGCTCCGCCAGCACCATAACGTTCAGCGATTCGCTGGCCTTCCTGCATTCCGCGAGTTGTTGATCGGCTCGTTCCGCAAGTGAAACATAGTGTTGATAATGCGCATGGTCGCTCAGATACTGAGCCAGGAGGCGATCACGAAGTTGAGGAGAAATCTCTGAGCTGTCAGAAGGTTTCAGCCGTGCGAGTTCTGCCAGAGGCATTTCATTCAGACTTCGAACTGCTGCGCCTGGTTGATCCGAGACAGAAACGCGAAACCTGCCAATATTGGCATCACCATCAGTCGATCTTTGCAGCATGACAAAGACCAGCTCTGCGTCGGCTGGAATCTCAAGTGGCTGTTTCAGTGCGAAGACTGCTGTTTGCGGGTTTCGAATTTCGTCTGCATCGACCATCCATCCATTGCGGGGGTCGTCATCCAGCGTATCTTTCACTCGTCCATATGCCCGACCTTTCGCCGGAATTTCATGGGTGGCCACCGCATTGTCAAATTCGACATCTGTCAACTGGTTACTGCCCATTCGGCGAATCTGGAGCTTGACATCCGTCAGGATGAACTGACCAGTGGAACCTCTCGATAATGTTCCGCGTTTTGAGTTCTCCGGGAAAACTTCCAGGCGGATGCCTGTTACGCGACGCAAATCGGTCCGGCCGATGATTCGGTAGTCGTCCTGGAAAGGGTTTGGTCCAGTGGCCTCAACGATCGATTCACCAGCGAGCCTCAGCAATGAACCTTCAGTGCTATCAAGGGCCTGAGGATGCAATGCGTGCCACGGGACAAAACTATCCTGCCGAACGGAATCGATTTGCAACTCCAGCCAGGATTCAAACTGCTTTAATGCTTTCTGTCGCGCTTCCTGTTCCCATCGCCGGCGTTCATCTGCGATCCCGGCTGCCTCTGAAACAGCTCGATCGGCATACGGCGATTTGTACTTCATAAATGGCTTCGCACCGCCGCCGGCTTTGCCATCTTCGTCGATACTGTTGAAGAAAGCGGAAAGCCTGTAATAGTCATGTTGAGACACGGGGTCGAATTTGTGGGAATGGCACTGACAGCAGCCAAGGGTGAGCCCGAGCCAAACGGTCCCGATGGTATTCGTCCGGTCGATGACGTAATCGACGCGACTTTCTTCCGGATCACGGCCCCCCTCGCCGTTTGTCATGTGATTTCGGTGAAAGCAGGTGGCCAGAATCTGTTCCGCTGTCGGACCTGGAAGCAAATCACCGGCGAACTGTTCGATCGTAAACTGATCGAAAGGCATATTCTGATTGAACGCACCGATGACCCAGTCGCGCCAGGGCCAGTTACTTCTCGTTGCATCGGCCTGGTAACCGTCTGTATCAGAATATCTTGCGGCATCCAGCCACCACATTGCCATTCGCTCGCCATAGTGCGGCGACTTCAGCAGCTCGTCAATGAATGCTTCTGTTGTGGTGCCATCGCTTAAATCTGCCCGCGGTGGCAATCCCGTCAAATCAAACGCCAGCCGACGCCGTAATACATGTGGGTCAGCCGGAGGCGAAAACGCAAGTCCTTCCCTGCGAAGTCGATCGCCAACGAAGGCATCAACCGGGTTCAAAGATTGCGGTCCCTGACCCTTGCGACCGGGCAATGCCGATTTTTGAGGTAATTCAAATGACCAGTGCTTTCCCCAGACGGCTCCCTGCTGAATCCATGTTTCAAGGATGCGAATCTCTTCTGCTGTCAGGGCTTTGCGATGCGAATCCGGCGGAGGCATCACGGTTGCTTCGTCGGTCGACCGAACTCGCTGAATCAGTTCGCTGCTTCGGGGATCGCCGACCCTGATCGCAGAGGTTCCCGCGCGATCTCTCAGTGCTTCATCGCGAACATCGAGTCGGAGATCTGCTTCCCGATGTGATTCATCGGGGCCGTGGCAGTGAAAACACCTGTCGGAAAGGATTGGCAGCACGTCCCGACCAAAGAGTATCTCTGCTGCATCATCCACAGCCCAGGCTGTTTCTGTCGCCGTGATAAGCACAAAGACCAGCCGAAAACATGCCAGAACAGTTTTCGCGACGCAGCCCACTGATTCGGCGGTCAGCAATTGCAAACGACCTTGCGTGTCTCCAGCCATTGCCTTGCCCTTTGATGAGTCATCGGCATGTGCGATGAATCGGTAGACAACAAATGAACGTCAGGCAATGCCGCAGGTGGCATCGTCTGACGTGAAATAACAACACCTCGGTTGTCAGTCTTTCTTCGACCTTGTAGTGGCAACGGATTTTGCGAGCGCTTCCTGAGCTTCCGAAAGAGCGGAATTTGGCTTCGATTCCCCCTGAACATCACCACGGATCCATTTGATTCCCGCAGTGATCGAATCCAGGAATCGCTGATCAGTCCATGTGGATTCGTTGTGGCCAAGATTGTTGAAGTAAACGTGACCTTCTCCCCATGGCTTCACCCAGGCAACCGGCACATGGTATGGCATGGAGGGGCTGCATTTCTCCATGTTCAGACTCATCAGAACCCGAACTTTTTCCGGCTGCCAGTTCTTGTACTGATAGATTTCATCTTTGATTGTAAATTCGGCGCCGAATGGCTTCATCGTGGGATGATCGGGTTCGTGAACTGTGATCGTCACCGTGTTACCGGCGTTCCACGGGTGACCGTTAAAAGTGCCGCCGACCATATCCCAATAGGGCTGAAAGTCACCATAGGTATCGGCGGCGGAGTGAAAGCCAATGAACCCGTGGCCTTTTTGTCGCAGCCAGTCGTTCAGGAAATAGTCCATGTCGGAGTCAGCGATCGGCAGTTTGCCGGTCGTGTAAAACATAACGATGTCGTAATTCTTCAGGTTCTCTTTTGTAAAATCAGCAGCGGTATCCTGAGTACAGTCGACGCTGAAGAGTTCTGTTTTTTCCCCGAGCTGAATCATTGAGATTTCTGCTGCGGCCAACTTGTCTGACGGGCGTTTGACAGAATCGTGAACAAACCCCTGGCTTTGCGTCACCATGAGTATCCGAGACTTTTCAGCCGCATGAATGGCATGATCAGGCAATACAGCAAGACTCAGGGTCAACAGTCCCAACAGCGTCTTCATCATCAGATTGCTCCCCTAGCAGTTCCATTTTTCCCCAGGCAAAACACTGCCGATACGTTTCGTCCCGGCGCTGGCCAAAATGATAGCAGTCACAGGATGGCGTTTCTTCTCTGATCTCCATGATTCCTGGCGACCTGATTTATTGTTCTGCAATCTGATGACTTGCAACGCCGTTTACCTTGCGATAAGTACCGGATTTAATCCGATTACATGTTGTGGTGGCAGACCACCGAATCCGGAACAGAGTTCCTTCTGACCCTATCAAGTAAGAGCCAAAAGATGAGTAGCCAGAGAATTGTGATGCGGACCGGCGAAGCCATGGTGGAAGACGAGCCGCACTGGTCAGCCGCCGAACCAGAGGTTGTGATCGGTGAGCTTGATGGCCCCGTCGGTACGGCCATCGCAACTCTCATGGGCGATCAGACTAAGGGGCATACGAAGGTCTTTGCGATCCTGGACTGCGATATTCAGGTGAAGCCCGTCACGGTCATGGTGAGCAAGGTGACCGTCGACAACGAAAAATATACCAACATTTTGATGGGGACGGTTCAGGCGGCCGTTGCCAACGGGGTTCTTGATGCGGTGCGCGCCGGCTTCATCCCGAAAGAAAAAGCCAATGACCTGGGTATTATCGTTTCAGTTTGGCTCGACCCCAGCGTCACTACAGAAGAGGTCGACTACGAAATCCTTTTCAGGACGCATCGCGCAGCGATGACCCGCGCCCTGGAAAAGGCCATGAGCAATGAGCCGACAATTGACTGGCTGCTGGAGAATCAGGACAGCATTGTGCACTGCTTCCACCAGATCGCACTGGATGGTGCTGTTTGATCGCGATCGAGTGCTGGCCGAATGGTCGCCGGTTCACCGATGATGTAGTCGCCGGACTATTCGGCCCAGCGTCGCGATCTCTCCAGTGCCTTTTGCCATCCGGCTCTCAGGTCTTCGACACGAGTCTTTTTCATTGACGGTTCAAACTCTCGATCGACCGCCCACTGGGAGGCGATTTCGTCACGTGACTTCCAGAAGCCGACAGCCAGGCCCGCCAGATAGGCGGCACCGAGTGCAGTTGTCTCCGAAACTTTCGGGCGTACAACTGGGACTCCCAGCATGTCCGCCTGGAACTGCATCAGGAGGTTATTTACCGCAGCTCCGCCGTCGACTCGCAGCGATTTAATCCTGATGCCCGCATCTGCTCGCATCGCGTCCAGAACGTCCGCCACCTGAAATGCAATCGACTCGAGGGCAGCTCTTGCCAAATGACCACCAGTGGCTCCGCGCGTCAGTCCTGCAATGATACCGCGAGCGTAAGGATCCCAGTGCGGAGCACCAAGGCCCGCAAACGCGGGCACCAGATAAACTCCGCCATTGTCTTCGACTTCCCCGGCCAGTTTTTCTACGTCCGAGGCTTTCCTGATGATTTTCAGGCCGTCACGAAGCCATTGAACAGCAGCACCGGCAATAAAAACACTCCCTTCCAGTGCGTACTCTGTTTGTTTGCCAACTTTCCACGCCACAGTAGACAGTAGATTGTTCTGCGAAGGCTTCGGCTTGTGCCCCGTGTTCATCAGCATGAAGCAACCCGTTCCAAAAGTATTCTTCACCATACCGGGTTTCGTACACATTTGGCCAAACAAGGCTGCGTGCTGATCGCCGGCGATACCTGCGATGGGAATCGGTCGGCCAAACCACTTGTCTTTTGTTTCACCATAGACTTCACTCGATGAACAAACGTTAGGCAAGACACTGCGAGGGACCTTCAGTGCCTTCAGCAGATCATCATCCCATTCACCGGTTTGAATGTTGAACATCAATGTTCGCGAGGCATTCGAAACATCCGTCGCATGAACGGCGCCGGCCTCTGGCGTGCCACCTGTTAAGTTCCAGAGCAACCAGCTATCGACCGTGCCAAACGCCAGATCCCCGGACTTCGCCAGCTTCGCTGCCTCAGGGACGTGCTCCATCATCCAGGCAACCTTGGTACCCGAGAAATAAGCATCAATCACGAGCCCCGTCCGTTCTCGAAATTCCGAGGCAAGCTTTCCGCGGCGAATGTGGTCGCACATTTCTGCCGTTCGACGATCCTGCCAAACGATGGCGTTGTGAATTGGTTTTCCGGTCCGTCGATTCCACAGAACAGCAGTTTCTCGCTGATTTGTTATTCCAATAGCGGCAATATCCGACGCTTTCAGACCAGCTTTCCGGATGGCCGCCTTCGCAACTGATAGTTGAGACTTCCAGATCTCCTCAGCGTCATGTTCCACCCAGCCTGGTTGTGGAAAGAACTGGGTGAATTCTTTTTGAGCTATGGAGACCACGGTTCCGGCGGCGGAGAAAACGATCGCCCTTGAACTTGTCGTGCCCTGGTCCAGTGAGAGAACAAAAGATGCCATGTCTTCAAACTCCTCGCCTGAAATTGAAGTGCCGTCCTGTACCAAATCGGGGCGTCGCAGGCCAAATGTTAAGAAAACCGACAGGCACAACGGAAGCGTACGGAAATACCCGTCATTCAGCGCCGCTCATTTGTGGAATTGTGTGACGCAATTGTTAACTTCCGGAACTAATCACGTGCCCTTTTAGAGATGGCTACCGGCGACTAGTACAATCTGGGGAGGCTGCGGCGGGCCGGGTGGGCTGCGAAATGTCTTTTGAACAGCCTCTGAAAAAGGTGATATCGTGTTTTGGGCCAGATCGCAGCTTTTCTGGAAGATCGTGGGGTTCTATGCCCTGCTGACCGGCTTGGCGCTGATTGCTCTGGTCGTAACGCTCAAGGCTCAGATGAGCGAGCACGCCGAGCTGAATCATCAAAAACTGGCTCATACAGTGCTGCAGCGGATTGCTGAGGAAATACAAAATTCACCGCCCGATCAGGTGTTGGGCAGCTGGAATCAATCCGTTGCTGTCCACGAATTCCGTATCTGGCTGGTGGACGATCGAGCCAGGTCGCTGATTGATCTTCCGGCGGATCATGATGTGCCGCAACTGCCTGTCACCATGTCTGCCGTCCGCGCTGCGTTTCGATCCGGAGATTCCGTCCGCTGGCTGCAGCCGCTGAATATCCATGAACGACAGCTGGTCATGTCGCTTCGATGCCAGCCACAGGGCTCGCCAGAATCTGTCTTGCTGCTTGTGGGAGGACTCCAGAAGCGGATGGAGGAGCTTGGCATCGTTCGCGATGCCGCATCACGCAGTGCTTTCTACACCTGGCTCATCGGCGTTCTCGTCGTTGCAGTCGTTGCAGCGGGTCTGGTTGTTCCATTGCGGGCTATGACCGAAAATCTGGGAACAGGCGTTGAACGGAGCCTGCGACAGGACATGCTGATGCGAATCTCCGATCGTCACGACGAACTTGGAACCGTCGCGCAGTCACTGACGGAACTGGAAGAAGACCGTGAAGATCGCATCACGGAATTGCTGGAATCGGAAAAGCAATCGCGGACAACAGTGAACCTGCTGACCGCGGTTCTCGATTCCATGATTGAAGGCGTGATCGCAATCGACCATGACGAACGCATCCTTTTTCTGAATGCCGCCGCTCGAAGGCTTCTTGCGATTGGAAATGTCATCGGCGTCGGGCACCGGCTTTATGAGGCGGTGCGAATTCCAGCGATGCTTGAAACGATTGGAGAATCTCTTCGAGACGGTGAATTACAAACTCTCGAATTCCGAACCCCGCTGACCGGTGTTCACCTCGCGATGGTTGTTTGCCCCATACGTCGACCGCGTCAGGCGGGTGCCGTCGCAGTTGTCCGGGATGTCTCCGACCTCCGGCGGCTTGAGGCCATGCGCAGGGATTTCGTGAGCGGAGTGTCCCACGAACTCAAGACCCCACTGACCGTCATTCAGGCATGCACCGACACGCTGATCAACGGAGCAATGGATGACCCGATAGCAGCCAAACGATTTCTGACTCAGATTGAGGAGCAGTCTGAGCGTCTTCTGCAGCTCATCCTTGGCATGCTGCAGCTCGCGCGTGTTGAGTCGGGCAACGAAGTCTTTCAGTTCGAAGAAGTCAACCTGAATGAAGTCGTGAGAGAAGTGGTTGAAGGCATGCAGCCAGTTGCAGACTCGCGACAAATTCAGCTGCTGATTCCGGAAACCGGAGAGATGAATGTGACCAGCGACTGGCAGGCAGTGCGAACAATCATCAGCAATCTTGTCGATAATGCCATTAAGCACACTCCGGATGACGGCACCATTACGCTTCAGATCGAGCCAGATGGCACCAACGCACTTGTTATCGTTCGGGATACCGGAAGTGGGATACCATCCGAACACCTTCCACGTATCTTCGAACGATTTTATCGCGTAGACCGTGATCGCTCGCGAGACAGGGGCGGTACCGGCCTGGGTCTTGCGATCGTTAAGCACCTCTGCCAGCACCTGAGAGCACAGGTGTCCGTCAGCAGTGAACCGGGTCGCGGAACAGAATTCCGGGTCTCGTTTCCAGCCTGAGATTCATCGCGCGGTCGATGACTTAAGTGGCCGTTTCAAGGAGCTCCCGGAGAACGCACGGAACAACCGGGTTATCGCGACCAAGTGATTGACGAAGTTTTCCGGAACCGAAGATCCGGACTTTCTTGACGCAGTCGTCAAACTGTGTCCTGGCCATCGCATCCACGATGGGCGACACTTCTCGCAGAGGTCGATATGTGCGATCAGCCTCACTGAAGATGTCGACTCGGAATTCGACTTCGCGATGCAATGGCGGAGCATCAATGAGCACGTCGAGCCGACTAAGAGGCAGTCCGGTCTTTGCGGCGAGAGCTTCTGAAAGACGATCTGAAAATGCGGCCAGTCTCGGGTAAGACAATTGCCTCAATGATCGATACAGCTCTTCTTCGTGAAACACGCTGAATTCTGCCAGTCTCTTCAGAAGCTCGCGGCGATCCCCGAAGATCCCATCAGTCAGGCTCTGCACTTCGGTCCCCGAGGATTTCTCACAAAGCGTGCGGATTAACTCCGGTTCACGAAGTCGAAACAATGCCTCCAAATCCAGCTGGCCATGCAATTCATAAAATGACCGCGCGAACATTGTCGTTGCGGCTCGTACCGCGTGATGCCAATACACTTCGGTAAACATCACATAGCGAGCGAACACCATCATTTCTGCGGCGGTCTTGCCTTTTGACGTAATTGCAAGTCCGTCACCACTATCGTTTACGATCAGAGAGGCAATCAATCGATTCTTGTCGAAGTGTTTGCCGTAGGGTACGCCACAATGCTGACTGTCGCGTACCAGATAGTCCATCTTGTCGATGTCAATCGGCCCTGACAGGACGGACCGCATAAGCCTGTACTTTTGAGAGTTCGAGCGAGCGACCAGAACGTCGAGGATCTCATCCGGATCAATCCCCCAGCTCCTGCGCAGGACGCCTGCAAGCTCACTGGAGCTTCCCAGAAACTCGCGGGCAAAACTTTCATGTGGTGGCATGCCTGGGAGCGACATGTCTTCGATGGGATGACAGAAAGGCCAGTGCCCCACATCGTGCAGCAAAGCGGATACGATCAGAATCTCGGCGTCTCGAGGGCGGACAAATTCAGCAAATCGCTGGTCCCGTCCCAGTTGCCACAGATACTGCACGGCATTGTGGTAGACCCCCAGCGCGTGCTCAAAACGAGTGTGTGTGGCTCCCGGATAGACTCGTGATGTCAGTGCAAGCTGTGTGATGTACGACAGTCGATGAAACTCGGGCGTATCAACGATTTCACGAACGCGCCGTGTGAAAGGAACATCCTGTTCACTGGGAATGCGAATCACGCCAACGGAATCACCGGCTCGCGCGATTTCCGGTATGCTGGCATAGGGATGATTAACCACGAACAACAGCCTTATGTTCCGCCGAACTCATCTTCGTAGTCAGCCATGGCTGCAAGAATGACTTTCTCGGCATGAGCCCGATCGTAGATGTGGTCAATCGAGACCTGCTGAGTTGTGTCGCCGGGCATGACTTTGTAGGTCGTGAAATAGTGCCGTAGTCGCTGCACAATTGCCTGTGGCAATTCATCCAGGTCCTCGACATGTGACCAGATGTTATCCTGAGCCAGCACTCCAATGATCTTGTCGTCTGCTTCTCCGCCGTCAAGCATCGGCAGACCACCGATCACTCGCACATTGACGATCACTTCAGATTTTGTGATCGGACGCTCACTCAGAACACAAATATCCAGAGGGTCTCCGTCGCCCCGGCGCGCACGAGGCATCATTTCTGCCACGCGTGTGCCGCAATAGGTCTGAGGAATGAACCCGTAAAGCGCCGGTGGTTGCGATGACGTGCGCTGGGGGCGATCGACTCGCAAGTATCCCGTGACCTTGTCGACTTCATATTTCACGAGATCAAACGGAGAAATCTCAATGAAGGCATTGACCAGCCGGGGCGGATTTGGACCAACCTCCAGGCCATGCCAGGGATGGGGACGCCAGCGGAAGAACGGTTTTGGAAATGACATTGAAAGTGTAGTCCGGAATCTTGCTGGGTGGGTTGGGGCGGGCCTCGCAATCGAATCACAGTTGGCCCCAGGAACGGAATCTAGGGCAAGCCATGCTCCCTGTAAGCGCTGAAAGAGCGTGGGATTCTGATTTCGTCCCGATAAGAACAGATTTTCCAGTTCACCGCGTCGCTTAAGTCAGCGGATTCTGCAACTTGATTGCGATCGACCTCCAAAATCGCGTCTGAATCGAACCGCTCTCCAAAGCATGAATTCCGGGCGAGCATCCGGCGAACCGGAATCCGCAAAAATGGAATCCCCGTTTCTCCGGGGTGACGAGACGTTCGCCAGCGCCTACAGTCCCTGCAACGAGCGGCAACCCTCGCAGGTGAACGGAACGCTGCGACATGGCTCTAGTCGAGATCAATTTTTAAATCGATGCGGGAACAAATATGGAAACGCGGCCACTTGGGAAAACGGATCTGCAATTGCCAGTGCTGGGATTCGGCGCATCTTCGCTTGGGCAGGAATTTCGCAGTGTCAGGCTCGAAGAGGCAATGCAAAGTGTCCGTGTGGCCCTGGAAGTCGGTCTGAATTTCATCGACACGTCTCCATTTTACGGTCGAGGGATGAGCGAGGTGCTGCTTGGCATTGCGCTTCGGGACGTGCCGCGCGAGAGTTACACACTTTGCACAAAGCTGGGCCGTTACGATCTGCAACACTTCGATTTCAGTGCCAGACGGGTTGCCGAAAGTGTTGACGTCAGCCTGCATCGACTGGGAACCGATCACCTGGACATCATCCTGTGCCATGACATCGAATTTGTCCCGATGCAGCAAATTGTCGATGAAACGATTCCTGCCCTGTGGAAGATCCAGCAGGCTGGAAAAGTCCGATACATCGGCATCAGCGGATACCCCCAGAAGATCTTCCGCTTCATCTGTGACCAGGTGGATATCGACTGTGTGCTTTCTTACAACCAATACACTCTTCAGAACACTCGTTTCGTGGATGAGTCCGTACCGTACCTCAAAGAGAAGGGTGTTGGAGTCATGAGTGCGGGACCATTCAGCGCTCGCCTGCTGACCAACGCTCCTTTGCCAGCATGGCTGAAGGAACCAGAGGATGTGAAGGCGGCGGCTCGGGCCGCGGCAGAATTGTGTTCCAGAAATGGTGTCGATATCGCCCAGTTGGCTCTGCAGTTCTCCTGCCAGCATCCGGACATCGCCACCACCATCGCCGGCAGCGCAAACCCGGACAATATTCGAAAATGGGCGGAGTGGCTGGCGATGCCAATCGATCAGCAATTGCTGGGCGAAGTGCTGGCGATCTTTGAACCTGTCCGCAACATTGGGCATGTCGAAGGGCTCCCGGAAAACAACTGACGATTCCATTCGGATTCCCTCAGCGAGAAAGCTTCGCACGCCATCGCGGAGAATTCAACGCGAAGTAGATTCTTCGCGAAACGAATCGGTTGACCAGTGAATCCCTGACCATTCGCAATGGTACCGCACATCCATTGATTGAAATCCAGTAAGCCTCAGAAGAATTCCAATGACAGATCCGTTCCTCACAATTCCATCGTCCGACTGGCTCCGTGACTCATCTGCCGATCGCCTGACCGATCTCCTTCAGTTCCTGACGAACCAGGGGACATTTTCATTTCCAATTCTGCCGAATGGATTGTTCTCCGCGATTGGCAGCGAATCGGATGTTGCAGAGGTCACGGGCTACAGAAACGTCTGGTTGAGAGACAATATTCACATTGCGTGGGCACACTGGGCTGTGCAAAAAGATTCGTCCGTTCCCTCAGCATGTCTTCGCACGCTTCTGGAATTCTATTCTCGGCACGAACATCGATTTGATTCAATTATTGACCATCAGGCGGATGCCGATGAACCGATGAATCGTCCTCACATTCGTTTCAACGGCACAGATCTGAAAGAGCTGGATGAGAAATGGTCTCACGCTCAGAATGATGCCCTGGGATATTTACTCTGGCTCACATGTCGGCTGACAAATGAAGCGCAGTTTTCTCCCAAAGAAAGTGAATGGAACATTCTGGCAGACGTGGTCCATTATTTTGCTTCAGTGAAATACTGGCAGGATGAAGACAGTGGACACTGGGAAGAGGTCCGCAAGATTTCCGCTTCCAGTATCGGAACAGCACTCGCCGGACTCGTCGAACTAAAGACTCTTCTGGAGGCAACCGACGCAGCGGAGGCGATTTCCAACACCCGACGTGGTGTTCCAGCGGCTTTGCTGAATGAGCTCATTGCCAGGGGACGCACGGCGCTTGAATCGATCCTTCCGTTTGAGTGCATTCAGGAAGACCCGGCCAAACGACGGGAATTCGATGCGGCGTTGCTGTTTCTGATCTACCCGCTCAACATTGTCTCTGAATCTCAGGCAGATGAAATCCTGAATCGGGTCACTCACAACCTGCAGGGGCCCATTGGAATTCGTCGTTATCCCGGAGATTCTTACTGGTGCGCGGACTATAAAGAACTGCTGTCAGCGGATGCTCGAACGGCCGATTTCAGTGACAGTCTGGGGGCCAGAGACGCGCTGCTGAAGCCTGGCTTCGAGGCTCAGTGGTGCATCTTCGATCCGATTATCTCCTGCATCTATGGCGAGCGATTTCGGACCTCCGGTCGGACGGAGGATAAGCAAAAACAGATGGAGTATCTGCGTCGCTCTCTGGCACAATTGACGCCGGTTGGCAGTGAGTTTGGTGCGTTTCGTTGCCCGGAATCATATTTTTGCGAACGCGGAAACTGGATTCCGAATGATATCACCCCGCTGCTCTGGACTCAGGCAAATCTCTGGCAGGCGCTGATGCTGGCGGCGGATCAGTGATCGGCTGACAACTCAGGGGCTGACAGCTCAGGGGCTGACAACTGAGGGGCTGACAACTCAGGGGCTGACAACTCAGGGGCTGGGATCAATGGTTGAATCTGAACTCAGCGCTGGTCACCATGGCCCACGCCACGTGGTTCAGTGTTTTCGCGCTCATGTCTTTTTCCAGCATTGAAGATACGGCTGCGAATTCTTCCGAGGTTGCAGACCTCCCGAAGATCGTCCTGAAGAGGTGCTCAATCCGCTCCTCGTTTGACTGCATCTTCAACAGTGCCGAAGACAAATGATGCGGCTTTGTACTGGACCGAATAAACTCGTTGAGTGATTCGTTGTTGGAAAGGTACAAAGCTTCGCTCACACTGGTAATGCTTTGTTCCGGCATGACCGCAGGCATCTTGTCCCGGAGACTGTCCAGCAGTGTCATGTCATGATGAATTTCGCCCCTGATGGAAAGCTGAATGGACCGCGACAGCTGCTCTGCGGAAAGGGGCCGTTCGATGGCCCAGGAAAATGTAGCCGGGTCTTCGGCTCCGTTCGGTCTTTGTGATGACAACTGGTAAACCTGAGTGGAAACCAGGATTCGTACAAGTCTGCGAACGTCGTAATTCGAGTCGCGAAAGTCCTGTGCCAGATAGTCCAGGAGTTCCGGGTGCGATGGTGGATGGACACTATCCATCTGATCGAACGGATGCACGATTCCTCGCCCCATGAACATGGCCCAGGTCCGATTCACGAACGCGCGGGCAAGCTGCGGGTGTGGCAAAAGAATCTGTTCGACAAACTCCTGCCGACGTGAGAAACGGGGCACTCGTGGATCCCCCGCAATGCTGGGTTCCAAATACATTTCATCGCCATCGACCTGCGTTTCATCAGGCTTCGGACGATCTTCCTTGACGGTCGTTGACTGGAAGAAGGTCAACAGATTTGGGCTGCTGCTGCCTTCCAGATTTGCGAAGTCAGAAAATCCGCCAATAGCGGATTCCGCGACGCGGGGCCCGTCGTCTGTTTCAACGTTCCTGCCGCGATTGAAAAATGCGACGAGTCCCCAGTAATGCTGTTGCTCGATCTCCGTGGCTACCATGTGATCGTGGCACTGGGCACATTCGATTCGAAGACCGAGAAATGCCGGGGAAACGGCTTCAGCAATCTTTTGAAAGTCATCCTTCCGTTCATACAGGAACCAAACAGCTCCGCGGTCTTCCGGAGTTTGAGGTCGTGCGAGTAAAATCCGGGCGGCCATCTGGTTCCAGGGGTGATTCTGACGAATTTCGGTCTCAAGCCAGTCTCGCCAATGATACCTGACTCGGTCTTCGTAGCGACGGCGTGAGCCTCGCCCCATCAGCATCACATCAAGCATGTCTGCAAAATGATGGACGTAGTCTTCACTCTCGAGCAACGAATCAACCAGGTTTCGCCGTCGATTCTTCTCAGGAGCCATCAGGAACGTCTCACGCTCTGATCCTGTTGGAATACGGCCGGCAATGTCGAGGTAAACGCGACGCACAAATTCTGAATCAGAACAAATGTCCGCTGGAGTTACTCCGACGCGATGGCGTGCTTTTCTGATGTGTGCGTCAACAACCGAAGCAACGTCGTCCACTGCGTCAGTGGCAGCAGGCTCTGTGGCAGCAGGCTCTGAAATTGAATAGGCCTGAGCGGAAAGAAAACAGGCGAGGCAGAAAACGAGCAATCTTAAGTTGTGGTTGTTCAACATGGATGACCAGTTCCAAAACGCTGCCCACACGCGGCTGTTCGCGCATCGATCAGGATCGTGTCTGTTTCAGGCTCCCGCCCGGTTCAATTCTGGTGCGAGATAAATGGCAGACGCGGAAAACATCATTGATGACGAGCGGACACTAGCCGAGTGACCAGCCCTTGCGATATTCACGCGTGATGAAGCGGTCTGCCTCTGGAGCGTTCGTAGCCCGCATTTCGGCAGCGTCCCACTGCAGTGATTTGCCGGTACGGTATGCAACGTTGCCCAGATGATTGGCCTCCGTCAGCCAGCCTGCATATTCGAAATTGCAGGTTGTCGGGGCTCCTGTCTTGCAGGCGTGAATCCATTCCTGATGATGTCCCAAAGACGGTGGCAGGTACGGATCCGGGCGTTTGAAGTCAACAAACTTCTCCTCGGGCAGTAGGACATGCTTGCCGTAGTCCGCGAGGAGCATTCCGTTTTCCCCAATGAACAGTACGCCATTTCCCCACGCCGGAATCTGTCCTGTGCTCAGGATCTCGGGTCGGTTGGTTCCCTGGTACCAGGTGAGCGAGACCTGAGGCTGACTGCCCATCTCTTCGTATTCGTAGCGTACCTGCATCGATGCGGGCGCGATCTCTGAATTCACCGGTGGACCAGACGCTTCAATACGCGCTGGATATTTCAGGTTCAGTGCCCAGAACGGCAAATCGATCCAGTGGCTGCCGAGGTCGCTCATTGTTCCATTGCCAAAATCCCACCAGCGATACCATTTGGGGCCTGGAAAGTAGACGTTGCTGAAGGGACGTTCGAGTGCGGGACCGAGCCACAGATCCCAGTTCAGATTTGCAGGAATCGGGTCAGATGTCTTTGGGCGTTCCTGCACAAAGACGATGTCCTTGTGGGCATCCGCCTCTTCTTTCGTCGCGTGCCATCCCCATGCTCTCGAGACCCAGACATGACATTCGGTGACTTTGCCGATGGCTCCGGTCTGGATGAGTTCCACGACCCGTCGGTAGTTTTCACCAGCGTGAATCTGCGTTCCCATCTGCGTTGCAACCCCGGCGCGCCCGGCTGCTTCACGGATGATTCGGGCTTCGCGGACGTTATGAGTCAGCGGCTTTTCGCAATACACGTGCTTTCCAAGTTGCAGTGCAGGGAGGGTTGCAAAAGCGTGGGTGTGTTCGCAGGTGCTCACAACGACGGCATCGAATTCGTCAGGATGATCGAAAATGCGGCGGAAGTCGGTAGCCTTGCGGGCGGATGAATATGATTCGGCGGCTCGGTTCAGGTTGCTTTCATTGACATCGCACAAAGCCGTGATGTGTTCCGAAGAGACCGATTTCAGATTACTTCCACCACGTCCTCCGCAACCAATGACCGCAATCTTCAACTTGTCACCCGACTGAGCGAACACTGGTTGAGGAGCAGCGACAAAGAGTCCTGCAGCCATTGTCGCTGTCGTTCGAAGAAAATTTCGGCGACCAGAGTCATGGCTCAGAAGTGCGTTTGGGTTCTTCTGCTGATCGGACATCGTATTGGTCCTTCCATCTGCGTCAGGGAATGAAAAAGGCGGGCAGCATTGATTCGGCGGGCGGAGACGAAGTATCTCACCGGCAGTGTACCTGTCATCGTGGTGTCTGCAAAACGGTTTGCACTTTCCGCGACGCCGTTGGCATGGGACGTCAGTCCGGTACCTGGGTGGGGTGCATCAGGTAGGCAAACAGATCGCGAATCTCTGCAGTGGAGAGCTTTTCCAGAATTCCGTCCGGCATCGGTGAAAGGCTTGTCGTTCGCTTCTCATCAATTTCATCCTGCGGCAGCGTCAAACGTTCCGTTGTTGTCTGGATACTCAGACTCTGGCTGTTTTCCGATGCGATCAATCCATTCAGAATCCGACCGTTCTTCAATGCAATAACGGACATGCGGAAATCTTTTCCCACGACACCGCTGGGGTCGACAATGTTGTCAATGAGATAGTCGAGGTTACCCCGCTGAGCTCCGGTGAGATTAGGCCCAATCGTTGCGCCCTCTTCGTAAAGGCGGTGGCATTGCGAGCAGTGTTTGCGAAACAAGACGCGTCCCGCGGGGAGGTTGCCCGATGCCAGAATCTCAGGAGTCAGTTGCGAGCGGAGTTTATTCGCCGCCGCCTCTTTGTCGGCGGGAGTATCTCGGATCTCGCCCCAAACCTCGGCCAGCAGTCGGTTGATGCTGTTGTCGTCCAGGCTGCGAATCATTCGTGCGTCTGCCGGCGTGATGGCAGTGACAGAGATGGGCGCCCCCTCTTTCGCGGCCAGCAGGAGTTCACGTGCAAAACGCGCGCGGGATGTGAGGATCTGGATGACGCCCGGCCGGTCATCGGCTGGAAAACGACGGAAGTTTTCGATCAGCAAGCGGGCGATATTTGCATCGTCAAATCGCGCGAGAGCCTGAGCTGCGATCAGATTCGCGCCTCTGACCCTGATAAACGTTGAGCAAAAGTCACGCAGATCGTCAGGCTCGGCAGCAATCAGTGTTCGGAGTGCCGCATCGCGTGTCAGTTTATCGGCCGTTGTACTCATCGCAATGGCTTTGATTTCATTCAGCGCGCGGCCACTTCCGAAGACGATGTCCAGTCCGCGAAACAATTCGGGATCGTTGCGAGCGGCAGATGTTGTGGCAATATTTTCCCATGACGGTGGGCGGTCAACTTTACGCACGCCCTGAAATGAGTCTCGCAATCCCCGAAGAACGGCAAGCTGCAGAGGTTCCTCAAGGTCCGGGATGACTGCGATCAGGTCATCGAGCAGGGAGTCGAATGACGTGGCGCCAGAAGAAATCTTGTCCGGAATGACGGTTTCGGCTCCAGAGGTCGAAGCGGAATTCTGGCTATGACCCCGATTTCCAACCGCCGCCGATCCAATGCTTCTGGCAATCCACTGAGTAAGACGCGGCCATTTGGAATTCAGGACCAGCGGTACCAGTTCTGTCGGCCGTTCGTTTGCAACGGCCATCAATCCAAACCAAGTCAGGAACGGCAGGGAAGGATCATTTGCATAGGCCGGATGTTTCATGATTTCTGCGGCTAATGACGAACGGCGGTCAACGGGCAATCGTTGAAGAGTGGATGCCAGTGCAGACAGGACAAGTCCTGACTCTTCCGTTGACGCCATTTCGAGAAACCGGCTAATGATGGTGTCCATTGCGGCGTGTTCATTCGATCCGGGCTCCCATTGAATGGCGGGACGAAGTCCCGTGATCGTATCCAGCGGCCAAAAATCAGTGAGAAGACGAATCCCCCACACGCGCATGTGTTCGTCTTTTTCGTCCAGTAGTGACAGCATTTGTGATTGCGTCAATTGGTGATCTCGATAAGTCTGCCAGATAGATTTCAAACGTTCCGCTGTTTCATTTGGGGAAGCGGTTCGTTTTGGTGTGGTTGTCGCTGATGGCTGGCCATTCCATGCAATCCTGAATATTCGCCCACTCTGGCGATGCACACCGGTTTGTTCGTGGCATTCACCCGTGTCACTCCAGTCGATGACGTACGCGTTCCCGTCAGGGCCCGTTCGGATATCCATGCCCCGAAAGAAAGGGTCCTGACTGGCGAAAAAATCAGGCTCGTGTCGACCGACATAGCCAGCTCCCAGTCGTTCGAGACGTTCCACGTTGCATTGCCGACCATGCATGTTGAGAGTCAACAGCTTACCACGATATTCTTCGGGCCACTGCCTGCCCTGGTAAATCATCATGCCGATGTGTGCGTGACCACCGCCATGATCAGTCGCCTTGCCATCGCGACTTTTCGACCAGCCCAGTGAAGTATCAAAATGAAAGTGGTCGGCGATCATGTCCATTCGCTCGTAAACCAACGGATTCATGCTTTCGCCAAAAGACTCTTTGAAATGCGCTCCTGGCATCATATGCCAAAGGTGTCCGATGACTGTGTTGATGAAGAAGAGTTCGCCGAATTCGTCCCAGTCATGGCCCCAGGGATTTACCGTGCCGTGGCAAAGCACCTCTACCACTTTGCGCGTCGGATGGTATCGCCATATTCCGCCGTCAATCGGTACGCGTTGATCCTGCGGAGTACCCGGCTGGCCAATCCATCCCGGGCACGAATGGCCACACCGCCCATAGAGCCAGCCATCAGGGCCCCATCTCAGGCCATTGGCAAAGTTATGGTAGCTGTCCTGTCCAATCGTAAAGCCATCCAGCGCAACCTGAGCGGGACCGTCGGGCTTGCCGTCTTCATCGGTATCCGGGATAAACAGGAGTCGAGGTGGGCACATCAGCCATACGCCGCCGTGGCCGATTTCCACGCTTGTCAAAATCTGAACGTCATCTGTAAAAACGGTTCGCTGATCGGCACGACCATCATTGTTACTGTCTTCGAAAATCAACACACGGTCCCGCAGGGACAAGTCAAACCGCTGCTGTCGCTCTGCATACGTGTAATTTTCTGCGACCCAGATCCGTCCCCGCCGATCAAAGGCCATGGCAATCGGATTCTGCACCATGGGTTCGGATGCAAAGACCGACACCTGAAAACCGGCTGGAACGCTCAGCGAAGCAGCAGCCTTTTCCGCGGCCATCGGCTTCGCATTCCTGTCGCGTTCGCTGTTGTAAATTTCGGGGAAGTCATCGCTGATGGCTGCGCAAAGACTCTGAAACAATGCGATCAACAGCAGAAGCCTGCCGGCGATGGTTGCGTGAGAAAAGATTCTCCCTGAGGAAAATATCCGGCCAGCGAAGGTAGCAGACAAGAAGTTCACCTTTGGCGATTTTGTTTCGAGAGTTTAGCAGAACAGATTTGTCGTGATGACAGCTTCACTGCGGGTCAAGAATTCCGATTTCATGACCGTTCACAACGTCCAGCCGCTTTACACCGGTGAGTTTCCAGCGACCAGATTCTTTTTTCCATTGGGTTTCCCAGCGTGTCGCAACATTCTGGCCGTACCCGGAACTTCGCAGAATTGCCTGCCCATTGGCTCGCAGATGTGCGATCGCTTCGGTGTTTGACTCGTTCAGTTCGATGCGGACATCCTTGATATGAAAATCCGAATCCAGAGTCACCTGTTTCAGGCCCTCGGATGCAATTTGTCGAAGGTTTGGTGCATCGTCCGAGATTTGTCCGTGGATGGCAGGTTCGTCTCGTTTGATGAATGAATCCAGCATACTCTGCAGATCCTTTTCCAGCACTTCAGCTTCCGTCACAACACTACCTTCGAACCACCACAAGGATGCGGCCAGCAGAAAGAAGCCCACGGCTGCCATTCGACCTTTTGCGTCGAACAGGATCGCAGACATGATTCCGAGGGTTCCACAACCAACAATCAGGGGCCATGAATTCTCTGTTAGCCAACTCATCACAACCTCCTCATTCTTATTGTTGTCAGAACAGTACTGTTCAGCGTGCAGACAAAATCGTGGTACGGGCCACCTATGGTTGCATCGTCGGATGAAGAATCCTGGGAAGTTTGTTGCTTCCGGACATTATGGGTTCTCAGCTGCGTTTCAGGAAGAAAACAGCAGAGGCCCACTCTCATGGCACCCGCATGCGTCCGATGTAAGGAATCAGGGAGGTTTCAATTTCGTCTAATGATTCTTCAAATGCCGACTGAAACTCCAGGGATCGTTCATCAGGAGTGAGCTGTTTCAGCGGTTTCCGTTGGGAGATTGCCTTCATAAAGCGGTCCATGCCTTCCGGGTCTTTTCGGATCAGCCATGTCATCAGCGCCCAGCTTTCGGAGTAAGCCGCGGCTACCTGGTCGGCATTCTGAAATGGAGCGTCACTCGCAACCAACTGTTGTAACGGGAGGACGAGCCGTTCTCCGATGATTTGCGACCGGAATAACGGCTGATGGACAGGATTGACCTGCCCCGGGCGATTCCAGAGCAACGTTGATCGAACTGATGCCGGCTCAAACCACAACGACAAACCTTCCGAAAACCAAAGCGGATTGTCCGCCATTCGCACCTGAAGACCACTATTGAACGCCAATTGATGAACCGCTTCATGGACAACCGTTGAGACCTGACGCGGCATGCCGGAAAGTTTTTTGCGGATACTGCTGATGGAACTACGTTGGGGTTCGCCGGAAAGGTCGTGCATCAGAACCTGATTCTCCCGGACTGAGTAGTATCCGGGCGTGTCTTCAAACGACACGTCCGGGTGCTGTGTTTTTCCGAAAGCGACGAGTTCCTGATTTGTTGCAAGAATAATGATGGGCAACGGAGCCGTTGGCTGCACGATAAAGGGACGCGTCTCGTGCTCAAACAAATCAAAAAACTCGCCATGAACACGTTCGAGCAACTTCCCGCAGAATTCTGCATACTCCGGTGATGAATTGCTGCAGATCACGTAATGCGGGGTTTTGGTAATCCCGAACTCCGGGCCTGTGATTCCACGAAGATAGGCGGAGAGTTCGTCCGAATTGAAACGCGTGAATGGACTGTCAGAAACAGATTCCTGAATGATTGTCTCTGCCTTAACGATCCGGATTCGCCCGCTGCGTTCTTCGATAAGCAGACCGCCATCGGCAGCACGAACCAGAATTCGACCAGAAACAACGATTTCGCTTTCTGATTCGCGAATTGTCACGCTCAACGTGCCGGATTGCCCGGAACGCTCATCGCCAAAGACCGCAGAGGGACGCTGGACAGAGTCTTTCAGTTGCCCGGAGATTTGTTCGGTCGTGTTCAACAGGACGCAGACCCAAAAGAACACTACAATGCGCCGCCTGCGCGCGACGTTTGCAAATCGCGCAGGGTTTTGGAGATCAACCATTGTCTGAGTGCTCTTTCTCTCCGAGGAAGGGGCGAAACCAGCGAAACTGTTTCTACGCATATCCTACAGGCACAGCAGCCGTTAGAAACTCAGTAGCCGTTAGAAATACTCAATGAAAGAATCGCCAAATGGTGCGAACCAAATTTCTCTGTCTGGCCATCACACTTATGCAGGTTCTCTGCTTTTCCGGGGACACGGGAGCGGACGAGTCGGCGATAGCGGCAAGGGAACACCTGTTCCTGGAACCGAAAGTTCATGACCAGTGTTTGCAGGTTCTGAGATCCGGCCTGGCCGGTATCCATGGCGAAGACTTCTGGCCAGCGATCCATGCAGCCGAAGGTTTAACTCTCGGCGGCCATTCGTCCGAAGTCATTGAAACTCTGACTCCCCTTATGGAAACGGAAACCGATGACCAGCGGCGTTGTGGCCTGGCTCGTGAACTTGTGCGGGCCGGAGATGTCTTGCGGGACCGCGTTATGCTGAATATCCTGGCGGCAAACAATCCTCATGGACACACCCATGCAGCGGAAAGTCTCTATAAGGTGTACCGCCTGGGCAGTGGTGCTGCGATGCGGATGCGGTTTGAAACGACCACAGACCTGCGTTTGAAGTTGATGACGGCCGGCGCACTGGCTCGAGGCGGAAACCCGGAAGCGGTGGTATTTCTGCGCGAAATGCTGAACCACCGCGATCCTGAATTATGCAAAGTCGCTGCCTGGATTCTGGGAAGAATTGGCACCGTGGATGACATCCCACTGATCCAAAGTCAACTTTCCCGGCATGCCGATGAACTCACCACTGCGTACCTCAATCATTCGCTGGCCGCACTGGGCGATCCTTCCGGGCTCGCCGCCCTCGCAAAGAATCTTCAAAGCAGCGATCCGGCTGTTCGTACTTATGCCGCTACATTTGCCGGGGACGCATGGGCCACGCATCTGGCACCATTGCTGACTACGATGCTGAATGATCCGCACAAAGATGCCGCGATTCGCGCGGCTCAGTCATTGCTGCAGATGTCACGGGGCGAATCAGTCGCGGTGAATGAGGATGTGTCACGAATTGTCTTCGCAGCAACCGGGGAGCATCCACGAAATACAGAAGGGTCAGTGATCGAACTGGCGGATGGATCACTTCTGTTTGCTGCAACTCAGTTCGAAGACAGAGGAAGTGATTTCGACAGCGCAAAGATTGTTGCCAGTCGGTCCGGAGACGGAGGACGCACCTGGTCATTACCGACTATCCTGCAAGAGAATACCGGCGGGATGAACGTAATGAGCGTCACCTTGCGCAGGATTCAGAATCAATCCGCGAACCGAATCGCACTGTTTTATCTTCAGAAGAACGGACTGGACGATTTGGACATGTATGTTCGCTTTTCTGACGACGAAGCCCGAACGTTTGGTGCTCCGATTCTCGTAACCAGCGATCCTGGTTACCACGTGATCAACAATGATCGAGTACTTCAGCTGACCGGCGGTCGGCTGCTGGTGCCAGCGGCTT
This sequence comes from Planctomycetaceae bacterium, assembly GCA_041398825.1. Taxonomy (NCBI): domain Bacteria; kingdom Pseudomonadati; phylum Planctomycetota; class Planctomycetia; order Planctomycetales; family Planctomycetaceae; species Planctomycetaceae bacterium. The sequence continues at coordinate 63,987 of JAWKTX010000011.1, forward strand.
CCACTTCTGATGTGAAGTCGGTAAACCATTTTGTGAGTCATTGTTATCTCTCGGATGATGGCGGCGAAACATGGAGATCCCCTGTCAGCGATGGAGGCGATGGCAGATTTGTTGACGCGGCCAGACGAGGAGCGATGGAGCCGGATCTCGTGGAACTCCGGGACGGTCGCATCATGATGCTTGTTCGAACCCAGTTGGGGGACATTGGCCGAAGCTACTCGAGCGATCGGGGTGAAACGTGGTCGGAAATGGAATTGCTGGGATTGCGAGCACCCGAGGCCCCTTGCACCGTTCGGCGGATACCATCCACAGGTCATCTGATGCTGGTTTGGAACCATACCTGGCAGGAAGGTCAGGGCCATGGAGGCCGTCGAACCCCGCTAACGGTCGCATTGTCCAAAGATGAAGGCACAAACTGGTCAATTGCCTGCAACCTTGAGACCGACCCGGAACGTACCTTTTCCTACACAAGTCTGACCTTTATTCACCACCGAGCTGTCATGAGCTATTGGGACAATACCGGATCGCAATATTCATGTCGGTTTCGTTCTGTGCCAGTGAGTCGGTTCTATCGATCGGAATGAAATGGAATCTGCCGAGATCAGTTCAGAAGAAGTGGCATTGCGATACCTGGAGCAATTGCCCTGGCCACCCTACCCGTTTCAGGAACAGGCTATCCTGTCATGGTTTGAGAAGGACGATGGATTGCTCGTTTGCGCGCCGACGGGCAGCGGCAAAACGGTTGTTGCAGAAACGGCAATGTTCGAAGCATTGTTGACAGGACGCCGGGCCTATTACACAACGCCACTCATCGCGTTGACGGAGCAGAAGTTTTACGAATTGCGCGAGTCAGCGGTTCGCTGGGGCTTCAGTGCAGATGATGTCGGTCTGGTGACTGGAAACCGTCGAATCAACCCCGATGCTCGTTTGTTAGTTGTCGTCGCAGAAATTCTCCTCAATCGGTTATTGTCGCCTGAGGAATTTCCGTTCGACGACGTGTCTGCCGTTGTGATGGATGAATTTCACAGCTTCAACGACATTGAACGTGGTATTGTCTGGGAACTGTCGCTGGGAATTCTGCCGAAACACGTGCGAGTTCTGCTCATCAGCGCCACGGTCGGGAATGCGGCTGATTTTGTTGTCTGGCTCGCACGTCAGCATGGTCGTCGACTGCGATTACTGCAAAGCGAAGAACGCCGTGTCCCTCTTACCTTTACGTGGGTGGGGGACGAAATGCTTTCGGATCATCTGGAGAAAATGGCGGACGGCGAAGATGAGAATCGTTACACGCCGGCGCTCGTATTCTGTTTTAACAGAAACGAATGCTGGAGCGTTGCTGAGCAGCTGAAAGGCAAACGGCTTCTGGCGGATGGCCAGCAGAAACAGTTGCAAGCCGAGCTCGACCAGGTTGACTGGAGCATCGGGGCTGGTGGGAAGCTGAAGCAGATACTGATTCGAGGGGTTGGTATTCATCACGCCGGCTTGTTGCCCAAATACAGACGCATCATTGAAAAGCTGTTCCAGAAGAAACTTCTGTCGATTTGTGTCTGCACCGAAACACTGGCCGCCGGCATCAATCTTCCAGCCAGATCCGTCGTGATGACATCGCTGCTCAAGGGGCCGCCGGGCCGCATGAAAGTCATCGAGGCCAGTTCTGCTCATCAGATGTTCGGGCGCGCAGGACGCCCACAATTTGACAGTCGTGGCTTTGTTTTTGCCGTCGCACATGAAGATGACGTACGATTGTTTCGCTGGCAGGAAAAGTACGACGCGATTCCGGAAGACACCCGCGATCCTATGCTGATCAAGGCGAAAAAGAACCTGAAGAAGAAGATGCCCAAACGCAGGGAAGGTCAGCAATACTGGACAGAACGGCAATTTGAAGTTTTGCAGACCGCACCGCCAGCCAGACTTTCAAGTCGGGGCCGGTTTCCGTGGAGACTGCTGGCCTTCCTGATCAGAAAAACTGGCTCTGTAATGACGATGCAGGAAACGGTCCGGAAACGCCTGCTGGATTCTGATCAAAAAGACGATGCCGAGCGACTTCTGAAACGCATGCTGATTACGCTGGATGCCGCAGGCATGATTTCACTGGATCCTGTACCGCCGGGGCGAGCAGGCACCAGTGAATCCGGAGATGACAAATCGATGTCTGACCGACCATTTCATTCGGTCATTGCTGGCTCCGGTGGTGGTGCATCGCTGTTGCCGAAAGACGGGACTGTCTGGACTGCCACTCGATCTCGATGGACCACAGGAGAACAGGAAAAACTGGAAATCGGCGAAGTTCATGATTTCAGCAGCACTGCGTTGAGCGATGAGGAAGTGGATGCCTTTGGACTTGGGATTTTCGCAGATGACGACGCTGCTCAGGACGCCAATGAGAACACAGAAACGCTGAACGTCAGTGAGACAACGGAATCGGTTGAGCCCGCGAACGTCCTTCCGGCAGATTCAAACGCATCAATGACATCGCCAGTCGCGGCCGAAGCCGTTGAGAAGCAACCAACCACGACGGGGGAGTTACCAACGAGTGGAGGCGGTTTACTCGGGAAGTTGATTCAGGAAGCGATGGAAACTGGTCAGGCTTCGACGTCGGTTGCGAAGAAAAAGTCTCAGGCGACGGCATCCTCCGGCACTTCGTCAGGTCGTCTGGATGACGCAGGTTCACTCATCACTTACGAGCCGAAGCTCGCAATTCCAACCGATCAACTGCCATTGCTTTTTGCTTTTCGGAGCATCAACCCTTTGTACGGAATGTTTCTTGCGGAGCACATGCACCTCGCCAACTACGAAGAACGCCTGCAGTTGCTCGAAGCGGTTCTCGATATGCCAAGAAGTGTTTCCGGAATGGTGCGGGTTCCATTTCCGGATCAAATGCCACCAGGACCTCTGGCGTCAGACTATCTGAACCAAAAACTGATTTCGCGAGGGCTTGTCACTGTTGACGAACTGCAGGGGTTTCGCGACGAAGAGACGGGGCGTCGTATTCCGCCTCTCGTTCTGGGTGACAAAATGCGTCTGCTTTTTCGAAGCGAGTATCCAGGCGTGGATGACGTGTTCAGCACCAGCGTTTGGTGCGTGGGAGACTTGCTTCGTTACGGCGGGAACTTTGATCGCTATGTCCGGGCCAGGGAATTAACAAAGCAGGAAGGAGTGATCTTTCGCCACTGTCTTCGGCTGATCCTTCTCTGTGGCGAGTTCTCTCAGATTGAACCGCCGAATATTGATCCCGCGGAATGGCGAACAGACCTGGCCGAACTCGCCTCGATCCTCACGGATTCCTGTCGTGCAGTGGATCCCGACAGCACTGATGAGGTTGTCGAAGCCCTGCAGAACCAGACCCTGAATCCTGATCAGTTGTGATCGCGTGCGATGGTCCTGCACGCACGGCCAAAGGATAGAAACAAAAAAGGGTGAAACCCAATCTGGTCTCACCCTTTTAGTTTTCTGCTGGTTGCTTGATCCAGTTACTCGACGATGATTTCCCTGACGGTTCTGCCGCTTGGGATCATTGGCAGGACGTGTTCCTGATAGGGGCAGATGACATCCAGAAGGTACGGGCCATCGTGATCGAGCATCGCGGCCAGAGCCTTTGGAAACTCAGCCTTGCTTCGAACCTGTGAAGCTGTGACGCCGTATCCCCGGGCAATCTGCACGAAGTTCGGGAATGTCTCGACCGGCATCGATCCATCGCCCTCTCCCAGCGCTTCGGGGTGATGGACCGGGCCAAGATATGTATGGGCTCGACGACCGTCGTTAAACCGGTCCTCCCATTGAACCACCATTCCCAGATGCTGGTTATTGAGCAGGAGAATTTTGACAGGGAGCTTTTCGCAGAACAGGGTGCCCAGTTCCTGAATGTTCATCTGGAACGAACCATCACCATCAATATCCACAACCAGGGATTCCGGGTGCGCAGTCTGAACTCCCATCGCAGCTGGAAGGCCGAAGCCCATGGTGCCAAGACCAGAACTGCTCATCCATCGGCGTGGTTTGTCGAACTTATAGAACTGAGCCGACCACATCTGGTGTTGCCCGACTCCCACGGTGATATAAGTGTCTCTTTCACTGGTCTGGCGCCAAAGTTCCTCAATGGCGTACTGCTGCAGGATTGCATCTCCCGCATCCGCGTAGCTCAACGGAAACTTGTCTTTCCAGACGCTGATTTGCTGGTGCCATTCCGTCAGGTCCGGGATATCCGAATCTTTCAGCTCGGCATTGATCGCTTCGAGGCAGGATTTGACATCCGTCACGATGGGGATGTGAGCTTCTTTGTTCTTGTGGATTTCAGATGGATCGATGTCGACGTGGACGATCTTGCCATGTTTCGCGAACTCTTCCAGTTTTCCGGTGACCCGGTCATCGAATCGAACACCGAATGCCAGAAGCAAATCCGACTGGTCGACTGCGTAGTTGGCATACACAGTCCCGTGCATGCCGAGCATATGCAGAGATTGCGGATGAGTTCCAGGAAAAACGCCAAGTCCCATCACGGTCATCGCAACCGGGATGCCCGTTCGGAGGGCCAGCTTAGTGAGTTCTTCAGACGCCTCACTCTGGATGCACCCTCCACCTACATAAAGCACTGGTCGCTTGCTTCGCCGGATCGCAGCAATCACCTGCCGGATCTGCTCCGGTGCGGCGGTTCGAACTTCCGGATGGTATCCTGGAAGCTTGAAGCCCGGATCAAAGTCGACTTCTGACAGTGGAATCTCAGCCAGTTGTACATCTTTCGGGAAGTCGATCAGCACAGGCCCCGGTCGCCCGGTCGAAGCGATGTGGTACGCTTCTTTGACGATTCTTGCGACATCCCGGATGTCGGTAATCATGTAATGATGTTTTGTGATTGCCCGACAGACTTCGACAATTGGTGTTTCCTGAAACGCGTCGCTGCCAATAACAGCCTGCGGCACCTGTCCGGTGATGGCAATCATCGGAATGCTGTCCAGCTTTGCATCCGCAATGCCCGTCACCAGGTTTGTGGCCCCGGGACCGCTGGTCGCCATGCACACACCAACTTCTCCAGTCGAGCGAGCGATGCCCTGTGCAGCAAAGCAGCCTCCCTGTTCGTGCCGTGGCAGGATCGTCCGGATGTCGTCGCGTCGCTCTCGTAACGCCTGGTGGAGCGGCATGCTGCATCCGCCTGGATAGGCAAAGATGCTTTTCGTTTGGTGCCGAATCAGCATTTCTACCAGAATCTGGGCACCGTTAATTGTTTGTGTCGCCTTTTCAACCGTAGCCAACGTCATTCACCTCAGCAAAAGAACGGGGTCATCCAGCAGGTTCTCAGGTCGATTTGTCGGATTGAAACTTTGCCTGGATTCATTCCGTTTCGGCAGGAACTGCGTGTCAGCAGTTTACGTACGCGTCTTCGTGTGTTCGACCCCGGATTCGGGCAGATTCCTTCGAATCATTGAATTCATGCCCATTCTTCCCAGTTAGAACAGACTTCCGGCAGAGGCCGACCACAGGGGGTTCCCGCAGAATCGACGACGTCCCGAATGACAATCTCAGCAATTTGACCCTTGAGTTATCCATGTGTTCGGAATAGATTGCCCAGCCGTTCAGTTTTTCACCCGTGAGACTCTGGGAATACCCAACACTGACGTTGGTGGTCTCAAACGGGCTTATGAATTGTGGTCGACATGACTTCGACCGGGCATTCAGTGTTTCAGGGAGGAACCACCGATGAATCGCGTGCCACTACGTCTTTATTCACCGCCTGCTGAAGACATCGACAACGAACTGGATGCTGACGTTATCCCTTTCGAAGCCGCTCGACGAACTATCATTTTCAGTGGTCGCTTCACGGAGCCCACCCGTCGTGCGAGACTGATCCGGGATAACCGAACCTGCCCAAATTGCTCACACTGCGATATTGAGCCACTGGAGCTGCAGGACGCTATGATCAGCCCCAAGAGTCGCCTGCCCGTTCCGGGCACAGCAACCATCGTCGGTTTCCACTGTAATGACTGCGGAACGGAATGGCCTGTCTACGAGATTCGACGTAACGGCTGAAAACTGTGGTTCGGACGCCATGGTCGGTATCGCTCGGAACGCCCCTCAGTCAACAACCGACCGTCCATCCAGGCTGGTCAGTGGGAATGATGCCAAGTAACATCGAGTCTCGGCGTCTGGATAAAGCCCCCATTTGTGATGGATTTGCTGGCGTGCGTTTGTCTTCGGATCTCGCCACAGGTGGTTGTTTTGCTCGGCGGTCAGTATCAATGATCCAACCAATAAGATTCTCTGCGGCAGGAAGAAAATGACAACGTCACTTGGCAGCATCATGGCTGAATCACTGAATCTGTCGCTGAACTACGCAGAACGAATGTTGAAGGACATCACGCCATCGATGTTTGCCAGGATCGCAACGCCTGGTGGCGTCGCGGTTGATTCCAACCATGCCGCATTTATCTACGGGCATTTGAGTCTCTATGGTCCGCGGATTCTTGAGCAACTGGACCTTCCTGCTCCTCTGATTCCGGACGGTTTCGATGTGGTATTCTCGAAAGACGCGAAATGCGTTGACGATCCGGACGCCACCATCTACCCATCGATGGAGGTGATCACTACGGCATTCTTCAACGGGCATCGAGCCGTGGAGCAGGTGCTTCGAACGACGCCCGACGAAGTTTTTTCGGTACAGAATCCACAGGAAGGGCGAATGCGAGAGCTGTTCCCAACACTGGGCTCAATGCACAATTTTTACCTGGGCGGTCACATGATGATTCATCTGGGCCAGCTGAGTGCATGGCGACGAATGATGGGCCTGGGCCCAGCCTGAATCGCGGATCGGATACCTGAATCCCGGACGCGCTTTTGAATTTTCAACGATACACCGCCGCGAACTGTGGTTCACCAAAACGGCCGAGCGACAAATAGTCAGCTACCGAAACGAACGCATCGACATCCGGCTGCCATCATCTGTAGAGAAATGGCTCTCCGGAGTTGTGCACGGACTCCCGAAAGTCGCGTCACCCATCAGCTGTTGGTGATCGTTTCGATCAGCATGGCTCGGACCGTCTTTGGATCAGCCCCGGCGACCTGTTTCATGATCATCCCAATCATAGGACCGACAGCGGCCAGCTTGCCGGCTTTGACGTCAGCGGCAGCCTCAGGTTTCGAAGCAATGGCCGCGGTAATTGCTGCCAGCAGCGCTCCAGTGTCTTTGATGATCTCCAGTTTTCGTTCGTGAATGATTCGCTCAACGTCACTCGCATGAATGGGATTGCCTGCGGCAGAAACGCTTTTCAGCTCTGCGTAAACGTCACGCGCACTTTTCGTGGTCAGTCGATCATCTTTGATCCACTTCAGAAGTGAGCCCAGAATTTCGGCAGTGATGGGGAATTCTGATAACGAGAGTTCATCTGCATTGAGATCGCGAAGGATATCCTGGGTGACCCAATTCGCAGCAATTTTTCCATCGCCGCACAAACTTGCCACGCATTCGAAGTACTCAGTCACATCGGGCCCCTGAGCGATGATGACGCCTGCGTCGTATTCTGTGAGACCAAGCTGCGATTGAAATCGCTCCCGGCGAATTGCTGGTGTCTCCGGTAGAAGAGTCCTCGCCTCTTCGATCTGCTCCCTGGTCAGCACGACGGGTACGAGATCCGGGTCCGGGAAATATCGATAATCGGATGATTCTTCTTTCTCACGCTGGGCAAAGGTAGTTCCACGTTCAGCGTCCCAGCCTCGTGTCTGTTTCGTTGCGCCGGGGTCCCCAAGTTTGAGGCCCGTCTCTTTAAAGAGTTTCGCCTGCCTCCGAATCTCAAACTCAACCGCCAGTTCCACGTTCCGGAAACTGTTCATGTTCTTGAGTTCAACAATTGGCGTTGCTGTTCGGCTGCCATCAGCATTGTGGAAGTGCAGATTTATGTTGGCGTCGCACCGGAGACTGCCTTCCTGCATATTGCAGTCAGAAACGCCAACAAACAGCAGTAACGTTCGCAATTCTTCCAGATATCGACGCGCTTCGCTGGCAGAACGCAGGTCCGGCTCACTGACAATTTCCAGCAGCGGAGTGCCGGTGCGGTTCAGGTCGACCAAACTGTCTCCACCGCGGCCCGACTCGTCGTGGACGTTTTTTCCGGCGTCCTCTTCAAGATGAGCACGCGTGATGCGGATCGTACGAGGTTCGGCGGTCGGGTCATCTGCCGCAATTTTCAACCAACCATTCGAACTGAACGGCAGATCGAACTGACTGATCTGGTATGCCTTAGGGAGATCCGGGTAATAGTACTGTTTGCGGTCCCATTTGGTGAACTCTGCGATTTCACAATTTAAAGCCAGAGCCGTGCGCACTGACAGTTCGAACGCTCGCCTGTTCATGACCGGAAGCGCGCCGGGCAATCCCAGACACACCGGGCACGTTTGCGTATTCGGGGCCGCACCAAATTCGGTTGAGCAGCCACAAAACAGCTTACTGTCTGTTTTGAGCTGCGTATGAACTTCAAGTCCGATAATGACGGTGTACTCAGCAGATGACATGGCGGTTCGTTCGTCTGTCAGATGGCATTATGATTTGCAGGATCGGCCTGATTTCCTGTCAGGTTGTTCGGAATGATAACCACAGACCGCCGCAGAACCCAGAGTAGTGACCAGGTTGTCGTTTCGGAGATGAACTCTCGTCATTCGACCGGACGTAATGCCCTCCCCGCAGTCATTCCTGCGATGGTGTCATGGTTGCGGTGCGTATTCAACCACGATAACGTTGGTGAGAATAGCGTCAGAATCGTGACGCCCTCTGTACGTTCAGGACTGCACGGTCGCCTCTCGGCACAGTGAAGTCTGAAGCATCAGGCTCTGTCCCGGAAAATTCTGGATTTATGATTCCTCAAACCAGCAACATTCGACGTGTTCTTTTTGTGTGTCTCCCGCTGATGATCACAGGTCAGGCGAAGGCGGTGGAGCAGCCGCAGTCGCCTCCTAACATTGTCGTATTCCTCTCGGACGACCACACAGTCACGGATTCGTCACTGTATGGTTCCACGGACCTGAAGACGCCCAATATGGAACGCGTGGCGGGTGCGGGAATGACGTTTGATCGCGCATTTGTGGCGTCGCCTTCCTGTGCTCCCAGTCGTGCGGCATTGCTGACCGGGCTGATGCCCTCAAGAAACGGAGCTGAGGCGAATCATGCTCGGCCGGGTCAGGACCTCACGAAGTTACCGGCCTATCTTCAGGCCCTGGGCTACGAAGTTGTTTCCTTCGGCAAGGTGGGCCATTACGGGCAAACGCCGGAATACGGTTTCGATCTGGCAAAGCATTTTGGATACCACGAAGACGTCTGCGTTGCAGAAGCGCTGAAGTGGCTTGACGCTCGTCAGAGCAGGAAACCGCTTTGTCTGTTCGTTGGATCCAACTGGCCGCACGTCCCCTGGCCTGACTCCGATGAGTACAGCCCGGACGCGTTGGATATTCCCTCGCGGCACGTTGATACCCGGAAGACACGCGACGCGCGCGCTCGGTACTATCAGGCGGTCCATACCATGGACAGGGAGCTGGGACAGGTCTTTGACCTTGCCCGAAGCAAGTTCGGTGATCATCTGCTCTTTCTGCACACAAGCGATCATGGTGCTCAATGGCCATTCGGAAAATGGAATCTGTATGAAGATGGCATTCGCACGCCCCTGATTGTTTCGTGGCCGGGGCACGTCGCTCAGGGCACTCGCTCCTCAGCCTTGGTCTCGTGGATTGACATCCTTCCAACTCTGATCGATGCAGCTGCGGGAACTGTGCCCGGAGATATCGACGGGAGATCAATTCTTCCGGTGCTTACAGGAAAGACGACGACACACCGCGATGCCATTTTCACAGTGCACAGCGGTGACGGAAACATGAATGTTTTTCCTATTCGCAGTGTCCGCACTGAACGATGGAAATACATTCATAACCTGCATCCCGAATTTCGCTTCAATTCGCATGTAACGAAGAAGCCCGGCGATACAGGTTACTGGCCGAGCTGGGTGGAGAAAGCGGCCACAGATGCAAATGCTGCCGACATCGTACAACGCTATCAGATTCGCCCCCGGGAAGAACTCTTTGATCTGTCCAGCGATCCGCTCGAACAGAAGAACCTCGCAACGGATGCATCGTTTTCCAATGAACTGAATGAGATGCGAGCTCGACTGACAACATGGATGAAAGAGCAGGGGGATACCCAAACAGTGTTCGGTATGCCGGACATGCTGCCCCTGAAGGATCGCCACCCAAATGTCATCTCCATTTTCATCGACGATATGGGGTGGGCCGATCTTTCCTGTTTCGGTGGCACCGCCGTGCAAACGGAGAACATTGATCAACTTGCTCGAGAAGGCATTCGATTTACCAATTTCTACGTCAACAGCCCGATTTGCTCTCCCTCTCGAACGGCGTTAACGACCGGTAACTACCCCGCTCGCCACAGAATTACATCGTATCTTGCTGAACGCCAGATGAACGAACGCCGTGGAATGGCACAATGGCTCGACGTTAATGCAGCGACACTCCCGGGAATGTTATCTAAGAATGGGTATGCCTGCGGCCACTTTGGCAAGTGGCATCTCGGCGGTCAGCGTGATGTGGGAGAGGCGCCTTTGATTACCGAATACGGTTTCGATGCTTCGCTCACAAACTTCGAAGGTCTTGGCCCGCGCGTCCTGCCACTGAAGGACGCCTATGATGGCAAACCGGCCGTCCCGCATGCATTGGGAAGTGATAGGCTGGGACGCGGGCCCATCGAATGGGAAGACCGATCGATCATCACAGCCCGGTTTGTGGATCGGGCTCTTCAATTTATCGACGACCCTGCAAACTCAGGTAAGCCACTCTTCATTAATGTGTGGCCTGACGATGTGCATTCCCCGTTCTTTCCTCCAAAGGAACGGCGCGGCGACGCAACCAAACAGACGCTGTATCACGGAGTCCTGAAAACGATGGACGAACAGTTAGGGAAGTTGCTTGACCGTGTGCGAAGTGATGAAACGCTGCGAAACAATACGCTGATTCTGGTTGCCAGCGACAACGGCCCGGAACCGGGGGCTGGTTCAGCAGGTCCGTTGCGGGGGTCAAAGGGAGAGCTTTGGGAAGGTGGCATCCGAAGCCCGCTCATCGTCTGGGGGCCGGGACTCGTTGAACCAAATGCGGCAGGTTCAACGAATGATCACACGATCATTTCCAGCGTTGATCTTGTTGCTTCCCTGATCACTTTGACGGACGCACCCGTGCCCGCCAACTATGTACCAGACGGTGAAAATCTGCTTGCTGCGGTGCTGGGAAAAACCACTGCACAACGGACCGATCCCCTGTTCTGGCGTCGGCCGCCAGATCGTCCCTCGCAGCCGGAGAACTATCGCCCCGATCTGGCAATACGGGACAAAGAATGGAAACTGGTCTGCAACCTGGATGGCAGCAGTCCGCAATTATTCAATCTGAACCTCGATCCGGGTGAAGCCAAAGACGTGTCTTCAACACACCCGCGGATTACTCAGCGTCTCCGAACACTGGTAGTCGAATGGAATGCAACTCTGCCCGTGGATGGAACATCACAGAATGCCGGGCATTTACCGCAGGGCGATTCGCCATCGCCGACCGCAAAAAAGAAACAGGCAGGAAAAGGCGCGGGGAAAAAGGGCAAAGCTGGTGCAAAAGCCAACTAGTTATCAGTCACCCGATACTTTGGGAATGCCCTCGGCCGTAGAGACGGTCTCGGATGAACGAACGGCCGCGGATTTCCTGGTTGTCCCGGCGTCCCGGAAATTTTCGGCCGGTAGCGTCCGGGCACCGGAGAAGAATGAACCAGAATTGCATCGAACGCGATCCTGTGTTGCGTCCAGCAACGCTCATGGGTGGCTGACGCGATGCATTTCTGTGTGCTGCCTCTGTCTGTCACTTGTTTCATTACTTTGTAATTCTCTTGAAGCGCAGACGCGTGACCGGTCACTGTTGCCTTTCGTCACAACGGATCATGTGATCATCCGTGAAGCGATCGGGGGCAAGGAAACTCGCCTGACAGGTGTGATCGAAGACCTTCGCGGCGATGTCGTTCAGTTGCGTCGTGGTTCAGGTGAACCGATGCGAATTCACCTGCGGGAAGTCATCGAACTTCAGTTTCAGAAGTCCGCTGATTTCGACCTGGGACTGCTGCACATGCAAAAACGCCAGTGGAACGAAGCACTAATGGCGTTCGACCAGGCATTTCTGGTTGAGCATCGCGAATGGGTACGCCGGGAATTGCTTGCGGCATCCTCTGAAGCTCTGCTCGCAATGGGGCAATTGAAAGCAGTCCCGCCTCGGATCGCAAAGATTGCGGAATCAGATCCTGAAACTCGACACGTTGGCTTGCTGCCGATGGTCTGGGATCACCGAATGCCAACCGACAAGCGATATCCCGCAACGGGAACGGATTTGAGTGCTGTTTCACCGCTGATTCAGCTGACCGCCGCGTCTGTGCTGCTGGATCAACCCGAATTTAAAGATTCAGCAACCCAGACATTGACGACCCTGCGACTGAACGGACAGCCATTCGTTCAGCAGCTCGCAGAAGCACAGATGTGGCGTACAAGAATCATCGATGCTTCACTCCTCAAACCCTCTGATGCTCAGCGAATGTCTGACCGAGTCAGAGATTTCGATCGTTCCATTCGCAGTGGTCCCGAATTTCTGCTCGGACGCTCTTTCATGATTCTGCACGATTACGATAACGCGGCCATTCATCTCATGTGGCCCTCGTCATTGCACACCCCCGACAGGTACCTTGCCTCGGTCAGTCTCTCTGAAGCTGCCGAAGCTCTCGAACGGTCGGGTCGGATTGGTGAATCGGTGATCGCTCGACAGGAGTGGCAAACGCATTTCGGAAAGCTCGACGTCAGTGACAAGTAACTGAATCGGTTGCGTAACTTGCCGGCACAGAAAAACGATTGCGTACTCTTTAAACAGGACTCATTTCATGCACTGCCAGAGACCATTCATTCCCGCATGGACTCGATTCTCCACGACCATCACTCTTCTTTTCGGAGTCATTACGTTGGTGCCTTCTGCCACTGAAACAGCTATCGCTCAAAGTCTGCGTTCACCGCAGGTCAACGACGACAACACAGTCACGGTGCGTCTGAAGGCAGCCAACGCGAAGGAAGTCGTCGCCAACATTGCGGGGCAGAGGCTGAAACTGACGCAGAATGAAGGTCGTATCTGGGAGGGTACATCTGCCAGTCTGCCAGCGGGCATTCACGACTATACGTTCCAGGTGGATGGAACAATGATGATCGATCCCTCGAACCGCAACGTCAAGAAGTGGCTAACGATGGCGAGCATGGTGGAAATTCCGGGCAAACCAGCACTGCTGACCGAAATGCAGTCGGTTCCACACGGATCCATTCAACGTTGCTTCTACCCATCCAGCACCGTCGGGACCCAGCGTCCGGTGATGGTCTACACGCCGCCGGATTACCACGCCGTACAGGAAACCAAATACCCTCTGGTTCTGTTGCTCCACGGATTTGGTGATGATGAAACAGCGTGGACCGAAGTCGGCCGCGCGAACTTCATCGCCGATAACCTCATTGCTCAGGGAAAGATCGGCCCTTGTATCATCGCGATGCCATATGGGCACCCCGTCCCGGTGCCCGTTGAACAACGGCCGGATGACTATTTCGCATCCAACAATGATGTGTACGAACAGGACATCATGAAAGACCTTCTTCCCTTTCTGGAATCACGGTATTCTGTACGCAATGACAGGGAGGGGCGAAGCATCGTGGGACTGTCGATGGGAGGAGGTCACGCGCTTGATACCGGGTTGAAGAATATCGAAAAATTCTCCGCCATTGGGGCATTCAGTGCGGCCGTCCCTCAGCTCAGCAACGACGATCTGATTATCAAATATCCCGCTCTCGCCGGTCCATCACCTGCCGCGAACCAACTACAGCACTTGTGGATCCCCATCGGGGACAAAGACTTTCTTCTGCAGCGCAACCAGTCCTTCATTGAACAAATTCGGGAGAATCACGTTCAGTTTGACTTCCACCTCACAAGCGGCGGCCACGAATGGAAACTCTGGCGTGAGTATCTTCCTGAATTTCTTATTAAAGTAGTCGGGAAGTAGCGGGACGAAGTCATTCGTTCCAATGACCGGGATTCAAATTCACGGTGGCCGACTTGAACCGGGTCTCCATGAGTTGATGCAGAACGATTCACCCAAGTAATGTTTTTCAGCGACGTGATGAACTTCGCACGACGCGAATGAGCCACCCGGTGATCGTCAGCCCGGTGATCGTCAGCGACGCGCCGGGCGGAGTGTTCATCCGCCGGAGTTCAGTTGCCAGATGCTGAAGTTCAATATGCTGGCGAATGTGACCCAGCTAAGGTACGGCACCATGAGCCAGCCGGCAGACTTCGATCGCGCGAAGAATGCCACGGTCGTGGCCAGAATCGCGAGCCAGAGGACGACAATTTCAACAACAGCCCAGCCTATCTGGTGCATTCCGAAGAAGATCCACGACCACCCAACGTTTAGGGCCAACTGGACGGCAAACAGTGATAAGGGAGTGACGGCTGCCCTGAATCCTGCCGGTTTCCAGACGATCCATGCGGAGATCCCCATGAGAACAAACAGTGTCGTCCAGACCGGACCAAACACCCAGTCTGGTGGATTCCATTCTGGTTTGACGACTGTCCGATACCAGCCATCAATCTGAGGCGTGGTAGCGGCGGCCCCAAGCCCACCCGCTCCCACGCAGACCAGAACAAACAGAACCAAACCAATCCAGCGTGTCCGCTGCTTCATCAGTGAACTCCGAATCCGAACTGTGGGATGATAAGCCGACTGACCGTGTTACTGACGCGACAGCCGTCAGGCCATTTTTCCCGGCGATGCTTACAGACAGGCAAAGTTCATTCTCGAAAAGATCGTTGCTGCGTTGGCTGACATTCGTGCATCGCTCTCAGACGTGACTCGCACTTGTATGTTCGTCACCGACGTCAGCGGATGGGAAGAAATCGACAAAGCCCATGGTGATGTATTCGCTAACATCCGACGGGCAGCTACGATGTTCGAAGTCAGCAGGCAAATTGGTCCACAATATCCGGGCGAGATTGAAGTCAATGCTGTTGTCAGTCGAGGATCTGTGGAGTGATACATGAATGCCGCGCGTGATGGAATACCGAAAGAATACCTGGCTGCCACCGATGTCATTGACTACGCCGCTCCCGATGTTCGTACATTGGCAGCCGAGATCAGGGACGCGCAAACGGAGGATTCAGTTGTCGCGCCGCTGCTTCGAGTGGGTTCGAGATCACATCGAACACAGTCTGGACTTTCAACGGGCTGAACTAACTTGTCGTGCGTCTGACGTGCTGGCAAAACGCACCGGCTACTGCTACGCAAAAAGTCACCTGCTGGCCGCACTGCTGAGAGCCAACGGCATTCCTGCAGGTTTCTGTTACCAGCGACTCACTGTTGAAGGAGACCACCCTCCGTATTGCCTGCATGGGCTGAATGCCGTCTATTTGAACGGCCACGGCTGGTATCGCATCGATGCACGAGGCAATAAGCCGGGCGTCACCGCTCAGTTTACTCCGCCCTTGGAACAACTGGCATTTTCGACATCAACTCTCGGCGAATTTGATTTTCCGGAAGTCTGGGCTGAGCCGTTGCCTCCCATTGTTGAAGCGATGCAACGTCACTGCGACGTAAAGAGTCTTGCCGAATGCCTTCCTGATCTGACAATTGACCAGATGAAGCAACTTCGAGAACAACCGCCGATTCCCCCAATGCTCCTCAGTTGTGAGACTGCGACATGACCGATTCCTCAAACATTGGTGCCGAAGTCATCACAAGTGCCATCACTTCCTTTCGAGCCAACATGGGCTGGGCTGACAAAGCCATTGCCCAATTGCCCGACGACAATCTGCACGTCGCTCTTGATGACAACACAAACAGCATTGCCGTCATCATGAAGCACGTCGCCGGAAATCTGAAATCCCGCTGGACTGACTTCCTGACTACAGACGGCGAGAAGCCGTGGCGCAATCGAGACGACGAGTTCGTGGATACGTTCACCAGTCGTCAGGATGTGTTGAAACACTGGGAAGAAGGCTGGGCCTGTTTGTTCAAGACGCTGGAATCACTTCAGCCGGACGACTTATCGAAGACCGTGACCATTCGGGGCGAGCCGCACACAGTTCCGCTGGCGATTCACCGGTCACTCGCTCATTGTGCCTACCACGTCGGTCAAATCATGTTGTTGGCTCGCATTCTGGCAGGCGATCACTGGGAGACGATCACAATTCCCCGTGGCTCGTCGAAGGAATTCAACAAGTCTCTCTGGAAGAAGGGGACGGAAAACACATGAAGCTAATCGAGATCGGCGAGACTGGGAACCTGCCGAAAGGCATGATTGCAGATGATTTCCTTCAAGCCGTCATTGAGGCCACGGTGGCGCACTATCAACGTGTCGGATTCGTGCCGCCATGGCTTGGATTTATCGGCGTCGATGATGATGTTCCGGTTGGTGTTTGTGGGTTCAAAGGACCACCGACTGATGGACGAGTTGAGATTGCTTACGCCGCAGCACCCGGACACGAAGGCAAAGGTGTTGCGACTGCCCTCGCCCGAGAACTCGTGAAGATCGCTCAGGCTAACGACGACACGCTGACGGTGTTCGCTCAGACACTTCCCGAGGAGAACGCATCGACAAGCATTCTGAAAAAGCTCGGCTTCGTCATGACTCGCACGGTCGATCATCCGGAAGATGGTTCCGTCTGGGAATGGGAACTTCCGAGGGATTCTGGAATCTGACGCCGAAGTAGGTTCTTCATCGGGAGAAATTTAACATGGCACGATCACTGGACGTGATTCTTGTGGTTGATCTGGAATCAACTTGCTGGGAAGGCGAACCACCGGCCGACCAATCCAGCGAAATCATTGAGATTGGACTGTGCCCCGTCGATCTGAAGACGCTGACACGACTGGAAAAACGCAGCATTCTCATTAAGCCCGTCAAGTCTGAGATCAGCCAGTTCTGCACGGAACTGACGACGCTCACGTCCGACATGTTTTCCAAAGCGGGAAGTCTGACCGATGCGGTGCGGATACTGAAGAAAGAGTACTCTGCCAAAGATCGTCTGTGGGCAAGCTGGGGCGACTATGACCGTCGGCAGTTTGAGCGAGTCTGTCAGGATCAGAACGTTGGCTATCCGTTCGGCCCGAGCCATCTGAACGTCAAGTCGCTGTTCGCTGCTGCCGTTGGGACCGAGCACGAAATGGGCCTCGACGGAGCGTACAAGCATCTGGGTCTCACGATGGAAGGAACACACCACCGAGGAGACGACGATGCGTGGAACATCGCTGAAATCCTGTGTCGGCTGCTCAAGTCAATGAGGGGCGGAAACACTGGCTGCTGAATACTACTCGCCGCACGCTTCCTTCTCGAAGGGATTCTCACGGTATCCGTCTTTTCCCCTGAGTCGCAGATACAGGTAGCACACATAGTAAGCTGGCAACAGGAATGGTCCCCAGCGTTCGTATTGCCGAACGTGAACAAGTTCATGCCTCCTGCAGAGTTCAAGTGCCGATTCTGTTCGACCGAGGATCACGTGGCCCAACGCCATCGCCATGACATAATCGCTGAAGAGATGGGACAGAATCCAGCAAACGCCACCATTGCAGAATTCCAGTGGCAACCTCCGAAGCACTTTACCACCGGTACACAGCCCCACCGCCCCGATCATCAGGCCAAGGACAGTGTAGGGCAATGCCCAGACGATTTTGAAAAGGCGAACTAATAACATGCAGCAATTCTATCGGTGAATACTCAGCCTTAAACAGGCTTGCGAACAACGGCAGTCGTCACAAAATCGCTCTGCTGGTCCACAGAAACATCTTCACCGTTGCCCTGTACGACAGATGCGATCATTGTTGAGTTGATGATTCGTGAAAACTCACGATTCGGATTGATGATTCGTGCGGTGTGAAGCAGACCAATGATTCCATCACCAATCTGCTTCAGACTGTTGTTGATGATCAGAATCTGAAACGACGTGTTGTCAAAGGCGTCAATATACGTAGTGTAATTGGAAAGCCGATTCTGCCCGTCCGGGAACATGGGATTGAACTGGTCCAGAAACTCAGCCGGAGTCAAACCGAGATCGTATGCGCACTTTGAGTAATCCGATAACTCCACGTGACTTTCAATTCGTGAAGGTTCATAGCCCAACATCAGGATGGACTCATCAGGGCCGCCGTCACGGTGAGGCTTCGTTGTCACCTGCTGATCAAATCTGGTGAGCGACTGATAAACAAGTTCATGGCCTCGGTGCCTGCGTTCAAGTCGGTCAAACTCATTCTTCAAACCAATCATCAGCCGCCGCTGAGATTCGGAACCGTAGGCCGGACCAAGGTTAATCAAAGCAAATCCCGGCTCACTGAAGTCCGTTCGGAAGACACGGTGATAAACGGACTCAGCAATCACACGCGGTGCGTGAATTTCTTCGGTCATGGTATCCTCCTGTTTGGGTCGTACGACATAGCGACACCGCAATCGAGACAGAGTTCAATCTTCAACTCGTTTTCAGCGAACCATTCCAGACAGCCGGTGTCCGAGGCGGCAACTCTTACCCAGTTGGAGGTGTACCATGCGACATACGAACCACGAACAATTCGACGAACAGCCATTTTTTTTGAGACGATGAGCAGGCGACGCCGAGGCTATCCGTCCGAAACGCAGGTCAAGCGTGGAGTGCAAGTCGTCAACGGCGGCAAGCTGCTGGAGGAAAAGCTCGGCAGGAATGATCTCTGCCCCTGCGGTTCCGGCAATCGCTTCAAGAAATGCTGTCTCTCGAAAGGCTGCTTTTGATGGCGTGAACCGGGATCACTACTTTAGGGACTGAGAAGGGTAACGCCCTTCACCGGTAGGCGCTTCACTCGATGAGAATTCGCTCTCGATGGTCGCTCGCTAAAGAACTGGGCTTAACGCAGTCTGCAATGAAACGAAAGCCTACTCAGTTCAACGAAACCGAGCGGGCTTTTGTGTTTGGACTGATCAACAAGGTGAGTCATGGAAGCGGTCGTTCGTCGGGCTGCAAGCATCGGGAAATCGTCCTTCTACAAGGAACGGTTCTTCTCCACGCACGTGCGGATCAGCCTCGATCTGTTGCGAACTCGGAATCGAGGAACGACGACTACTCACGATGTGTCTGGAGACTCGTAGCAGCCGTTCGTCATCGACAATACAAACTCCGACTCGGGAAGAGCGATGGAAATATATCGCGCTCTGCGAAGTCCGCCAATTATTCGGTGGTCGGATACTACTTCCGGTCCAAAGCCGAAGAGTGCCTCGCTCCGAATCAGCAGCGAACGGATCAGGTGCCGGATGTCGGCGTCTTATCCACGGCCAGGAAACTGGAACTGCCAACATCAGAAGAAGGGTTCAACACCCTGAAATACGTCCGACTGACGGAAGACGGATTCGTCGTCGAGGAGTGGAACGATGAAGTTTGATGATCTCGACAAGAAGATGCGGGCTCGAGACTGCTGCCGATCTGTGCGTGCTGCCCAGCATGCTTTATGGTCGCCGTCTCGATGGTCGCAGTTTCACCCGGCTGACCAAAGATTTGTGCCAGTTTGAAGCTCCGTTCGACCTGCGCTTCCGTGACCTGATGGTGTCCACCACGGAGTCGCTGATGACTGCGGTTTCCGCGCTGTACGCCTATACGGAAAGTGACGAGGATTTCGCTGTTGTTCGATCCGGCTGAACAACTCTTCGGCCGCAAGCTGCGGGAAATACAACTCGACACTGGCTGGTGAAGCCAGTGCTCAGTTTTCCTCCGTCTCGGGAAACCGGCGTGTTTCGATTGCCGAATCTCCCAGTTGCCCTCGACGGAACTGGCTTGTGGACTACTTCCGCTGGCGTAACGAGGATGCCGCTCTGCAACGCTTGAGCGCATGGTGCTACTGGACGCTCCGCAAGGATGGCCAAAGCGAGCAGCAGGCCACGAAGCGGCTGCTCGGCCTGTCCGTGAGTCAGAAGAACGAGTTGCTGTTCCAATATGGGATCAATCAACGATCTCCGAACTGGCAGAAGCGTCGGATTTGTACTGGGAAGAGTACGATAAACCTTCAGTGAATCCGATAACAAAGGAAGGTCAGATTGCCGGACTCGGTTGGGCTGTCGTCGAAGCCAACGCAGCATGGGGATCAGGAATCTATGGATGCAACCCGAATCTTGTGCTCGATGTCATTCGACATGCCACACTTCAATCGGAACAGAAAGGAGCCATGACGATGGGTACTTCCCACGGTGATTTCACCAAGTATCCCCGCACGCCCCATCTGTTTGGGTCGAAGGGGACGGACGACGACAAGCATCTCGGCGAAGCGGAGTCAAAGGCGTTTATTGCCGACGAGTCGCTGATCGTCGAGGAGAAGATCGACGGCACGAACGTCGGCATCCACTTCTCGGAATCCGGTGAGATGGTCCTGCAATGCCGGGGCCATCTCATCACCGAGGGGATGCACCCGCAGTACGACCTGTTCAAACAGTGGGCAGCAGTGAAGCGGCATGTGCTGGAGGAACAGTTGCAGAGCCGCTTCATCCTGTTTGGAGAATGGGTCTACGCCCGGCACTCGATCCATTACCGCAAGCTGACGCACTACTTCTTCGAGTTCGACATCTACGACAAGGAGCAGGAAGCCTTCCTCGATCTGGAACGTCGGTTGTCGCTGCTTGAAGGGACGGGAATCCAGACGGTGCCGGTGGTTCATACGGGCACGCTGGATCGAGATGACCTTGAAGAATTGATCGGGCCATCAGAGTTCGACAGCCATTTCGAGAACCCAATCACGAAGCGGCCCGATAATCTCATGGAAGGTCTGTACCTGCGCACGGAGGCGGACGGCGTTGTTACGGGACGAGCCAAGTTTGTACGTCCCGAATTTGTTGAGAAGATCAAGCAGAGCACACACTGGCAGCACCAGCAGATGGTGCCCAACCTGCTGGCAGATGATGTGGATATTTGGGGATGAATTCATCCGGATGCGTGCGTCAGCATGTCAGCATGTCGTCGATTTTGTATTCAGCGGCGAAGCCGCGACCGCATGTAGCCGTGAGCGTAAGCTCATGGGAAAATAAACACCGGACAGGAACACAGCCGCGAAGCGGCGACAGCAGGAGCAATCTGATGGGCACATTTCATCGTCTTACGTATCACCTGGTTTTCGGAACGCGATTCCGACACCGTTCCATCAGCACCGATTTTCAGGAGCGTCTCTACGAATACATCGGCGGAATCGTCCGCACGCAGAATGGGCACCTGATCGAAATCGGTGGCGTGTCTGACCACGTCCATCTGCTGACGAATCTGACTCCCGCCAAGGCTGTGTCCGATGTTCTCCGCGAGATCAAAGCCAACTCGGCCAAGTGGATTAACGACGAGCAACTAGCAATTGGACGGTTCGAATGGCAGAAGGGATACGGCGCATTTACCGTCAGCTATTCCAACATCGAGTCTGTTCAGCAATACATCCGAAAACAGGAAGAACATCACCGAACCCGCACGTTTCGTGATGAATATGTCGAATTCCTCAAACGGCATGGCGTTGAATTCGAAGAGCGTTTTCTGTTCGAGGGGGAACATACTGGGTGAACGAGGTGTCGCCGCATCGCGGCTTTACAAAAAAATGCCATCGCACTCAACCCATTGGCTGACGCCAACGGCTACATGCTGACGCAGCTTCGCCACTGAAGACATCTGAACCGCCAATCGGCGGACCGATCACAACTGGACATCGAATCATGAACTGGGAGCAACTCAAACAGTCTTCGATGGAGGACATCACGGCATGGGCCGAAACCCAACCGTGGTGTCAGGCGATGGCGGACTGCGCACAGGATGCCGAATGGCATTCCGAGGGCGATGTCTGGACCCATACGAAGATGGTCCTTGTGGAAGTCAGAAGGATGAGGGATGAAGGCGGAAAGGCTGGTCCTTACAGCGATCCCACCTTCATCCTTCAGCCTTCTGATTTCATCCTTTTGGTGTTCACCGCTCTGTTCCATGATGTTGCCAAGCCGCTGACGACTGAAGTTGATCCTGAGACGGGCCGAGTCCGCTCTCCCAAGCACGCTGTCAAAGGCGAACATGTTGCTCGCAACGTTTTGCGTGATCTCGGTTGTGACCTCAAGACTCGTGAAGAAATTGCTCGGCTCGTTCGTTACCACGGTCGCCCGGCATTCCTGCTGGAACGTGATGAACCAACCCACGAAGTCGTGAGACTCTCGTGGCTTGTCAACAACCGTCTGCTGTATCTGTTTGCTCTGGCGGACACTCGTGGCCGAGACACGGACTCGATGAGTCGCCCCGAGGAGAACCTGCACTTCTGGAAGCTCATGGCGGAAGAAGTTGGCTGCTACGACCAACCATATCCGTTTGCCACCGACCATGCCCGCTTCACGTTCTTCCGGCAGCAGGTACCAAATCTGCACTACGTTCCCCACGAAGACTTCGCCTGCACCGTGACACTCATGGCTGGTCTCCCCGGCAGCGGCAAGGACACATGGCTCGCCAAGAACCGTGCTGGCATTCCGGTTGTTTCGTTGGATGACATCCGAGGTGAACTTGACGTTGATCCGACCGACAATCAGGGGCGAGTAGCTCAGGAGGCCCGGGAACGCTGTCGGGAGTTTCTACGATCAGGAACGTCGTTCGCCTTCAATGCCACCAACACGATGCGACAGACTCGTGGCAGGTGGCTCGACCTGTTTGCCGACTACAACGCCCGTATCGAGATCGTCTACCTCGAACCTCCGCTCGATACGCTGTTGCGGCAAAACAAAGCTCGGAGCAAGTCGGTTCCTGAGCAGGTGATCCGCAGGCTGGCCGAGAAGTGCGAGCCGCCGACATGGATCGAGTGTCACAGTCTGTTGCTGGAACCCAGAACAAGTGAGAGCGAATGAAAGCCAGATTTCCGGGTTTCAACAAATGTATGGAAATGATGCGGAGCCAGAATCCACAGATTCAGGAAGATGGTTTTCACTTCCTGCTGCCAGAAGCACCACAGTACGTTCAAGAACTCATCGAAGCGTTCCAGTCGGAGCTGGGTCTTGGCCTTCGCTGCTGGCTGCTGGAACTGATCGGTGCAGCCAAATCTGAAAGAGCATTTGACTTCCTCGCTGGACAGCTTCGCAGCGAGAGTTGGCAGTTGCGGTACTGGGCCGTTAGAGGACTGAAGCATCTTGACTCAAGACAGGCCCGAACACTGCTGTGGGATGCACAGTCCTGGGAACTGGACGCACCAGAGGCAACAGAGCGATTTCGGAATCAACTCATTGAACCTGATAACGGCAATTTCAGATGATTGAAGTAACGACGAAGATCAAGCAAGTGATCTGCATGAGACACGATTTGAAGATGCGTCGTGGCAAGCAAATCGCTCAAGGTGCGCACGCCTCGATGTCATTTATCTGCCATCGTTTACGGGAAGGGGCTTCAGTGTCGCTCAATGACTTCTCCGACGTTGAGCGTGCCTGGCTGACTGGAGCCTTCGCCAAAGTCTGCTGTCGTGTGGACAGCGAAGACGAATTGATGAAGATTCACGACGAAGCCATCGCCGCTGGCCTTGAGGTTCACTTGATTACCGATAGCGGCAAGACGGAGTTTCACGGCGTGCCGACTCGAACATGTCTCGCCATTGGCCCGGACGACGCTGAGAAGATCGACGAAATCACGGGGCATCTGCAGTTGTTGTAATGGAACGATTAATGAACCTGGAAACCAGCCTTTATGCCGACCAGATACGTCGATGGCCCGAAGCCGGTCGCCATATTCTCGCTCAGTACGATGATAATACGATCATCGTCTATCAGGCGTATCGACCGGAGATCGGGATCTTCGCAGTCAAGAACGGCTACTTCGGCGGCGAGTTCAGTTACAGCCGAATGAGCTGGATTAAGCCCAATTTCCTGTGGATGATGTACCGCAGTAATTGGGGGCGATCTCAGGGACAGGAAGTCATTCTGGCAATCCGACTACGGCGACCCTTCTTCGATTCGCTTTTGGAACAGGCCGTCCCATCGTCATTCGTTCCTGAGTTGTTTGAGAGCCATGAAGCGTGGAAAGCAGCCGTTGCACGATCCGACGTAAGGCTTCAGTGGGACCCAGACCATACTCCCGGTGGTGGCAAGTGTGAACGCAGAGCAGTTCAACTTGGCCTTCGAGGAAAGACGCTGGAATCCTTCGGCAAGAGCGAAATCGTTGAGATCATCGACATGAGCGAATTCGTGACTCATCAGCGTGAATTCGTCGGTCATGAAAAATCGGGAACCCTGTTGACTCCCCTGGAGAAAGTCTATGCCCCGGGAAGTTCCGTTGCCGCAGCCAATATCGGACTGGATGAATGGTCCAACACGTCAGGAGGACGGGAATGACATCACCCCGACTTAACCTGCTCGTCATTCGCGCAAACGCCCCGGCCCGCACAGTGAGCTTCTACGAAATGCTCGGTCTTCGCTTTCAGGAAGAGCAGCACGGAAAAGGCCCGATTCACTGGGCTGCGGAATTTAATGGTCTGGTCCTGGAAATTTATCCGGCTCAGTGTCCCGATGAGGTGGACAGCACAACTCGCCTTGGATTCAGTGTCGGCCACGTGGAATCACTCGTTGCCACACTGCGAGATCAGGGAGTCGAATTTGTAAGTGATCTGAAGCAAACGAAGTGGGGTCTGCGGGCCGTGGTCAAAGATCCCGATGGTCGGTCGGTGGAGGTGGTGCAATGTGCCAACCTTCTCGATGCGAACGCCGAGTGATGTCTTGTCGCAGAACTCACGAGATTGCTGATTCCCGTCCGGTAGCAAATCTCTTCGGAATTGCCTAAGCGCAACCACTCTTCGTCATTCACATGGTTACCCAATAATCCTGATGACCTTGCCAGCCTGCATCCTTGCCGAGCTCAGAAAACGATCCGTAACCAGCAATTGGACCAACCTTTGCTAATCACCCGGACCGCGAGGCCAACCGACGGTGCGTGTCAAAGGTCGTACCACACTCTGACACCCCGGTCTTTAATGTCTCTCACACGACTGCTGTCAGGGAAATTGAAGGACGACGCGACCGCCCCACGAGGCCGGGACTTGTTGACAACTTCAAGCTATTCGCAATTTCAATGTCCTGCGACGGAAAGGACAGGCCAGGGTGTATGACGTTCACTGCTCTGCTCTTGATGAAAAAGAAAAATCAGTTGACACAAAATTAAATGACATGTAATGTATCCACATGAGAGGAAGTCATGTCGAAAAGCCGATTGCAAAACGAACTCAGGAAGAAGCAGCCGTTCGATTCGCCCGAACAGGAAGCGATGCTGAACATCCTGCGGACGAACGATCAGTTCCAAAACCGTTTTGGCAGACTATTCCGCGACTTTGGCTTGACCGCCTCGCAGTACAACGTGCTCCGTATCCTTCGGGGCGAAGGGAAGCGGATGCCCTGTCTCGAAATCGCACAACGTATGATTCAGGTGGTGCCGGCAATGACCGGGCTGCTGGACCGCCTGGAAAAACAGGAACTCATCACCCGGGAACGCTGTTCCGAGGATCGAAGAGTCATCTATGTCGAACTCACGGAGAAAGCCGGACAACTACTGAGCCGGATGGACAGCCCGGTGATCGATCTGCACAAGCAACTCATCGGCCACCTCACGGCAACGGAACTTAGGGAACTCAGCCGACTGCTGGAGAAAGCTCGCGAAAGTGTGACTGCATAACCATTTTTTTGCCCATATGAATCACATATAAACTAATTATCAGTAAGCAATAAACGGAGGAAGCAATGATTCAGATTCGAAAAGCACACGACCGGGGCCACGCCTACCACGGATGGCTGGACACTCACCACACGTTCTCATTCTCAACGTACCGAGACCCCGATCATATGGGTTTCCGCTCGCTGCGCGTGATGAATGAGGACATCGTGGCTCCGGGTCAGGGATTCGGGACGCACCCGCATCACGACATGGAAATTGTGACGTACGTCCTTGAAGGGGCCCTGGAACATAAGGACTCAATGGGCAATGGCGAAATTCTCCGGCCAGGTGAGTTTCAGCGAATGTCAGCGGGCACCGGGATCACGCACAGCGAGTTTAACCCGTCGGATTCCGAGCCCGTTCATCTGTACCAGATTTGGCTGTTCCCAGAACGCAAAGGAATCGAGCCGAGCTATGAGCAGAAACAATTTCCCATTGAGGAGCGGCAGAACCGTCTGCGGCTTGTGGCCTCGCAAAACGCAGAAAATGGCTCGCTCCTGATCCACCAGGATGCTCGCATCTATCTGTCAAAGATAGACGCTGGTCACAAAGTCAAACATGAGCTTCTGCCGGGGCGTTATGCCTGGCTTCAGGTTCTCCGAGGCCTCGTTGTGCTGAACGGTACCGCATTCAACGGCATCACACTGGGCAGCAGCGATGGAGCCGCCATAAGCGACGAGACCATATTGACCATCCAGGCGAATGAAGATGCTGAAATCATGCTGTTTGATCTGGCATAACCTAACGACGAAGAATCACCAAGACAAAAGGAGAACTATTGATGCAGGCAGTCGCTTCGGCCCTGGGCCGTCTTATGATCGCAACTATCTTTCTGATGAGTGCGATCGGCAACAAGATTCCTCAGTTCAACAACGTCGCCACTTATATGTCCTCCGAAGGAATACCCATGCCGCAGGTCATGCTGGTTGGCGCCATCGTGTTTCTGATCGCCGGGAGCCTGTCCGTGATCGCCGGGTACAAGACCCGAATTGGCGCGGCTCTGCTGTTGATATTTCTGGCCCTCGCCACTTACTTCTTCCACGATTTCTGGAGCTTTGAAGGGCAGGAGCAGCAGACGCAGATGATCCAGTTCATGAAGAATCTGTCGCTGATGGGAACAATGGTCTTTCTGGTGGCGAACGGAGCCGGGTCCTTCAGCATCGACTCCCGGAACAACCCAGCGGTGCCACCTGCGCCGTAACAAAAGCTTTTGGAGACGAGGGATGACGCCAGATGTCCAGAAATTCCCAGTGGATTGCATTCCCTGGCGATAGCAAATCGAACGGATCAGAAAGAGTTTGCCTGCCGACAATTGCCTGAGCGGGAGTGTATTATGCAGGCGTTGGCAACTGAGAAGAGGAACGAAGGCCTCGGTACCGAATTGCTTTGAGCAATTCATTCAAGACGGTCTGGAGATGCGTTGAATGATTTCGCCGGTCAGTTTATCGCGAAGGATGAGCCTGGCACTTCCGTCTGGCATTTTCTCTTCTTTAATGAGCAGGTGTGTTTCATCGAATTCCCGCGTCTTACCAACGCGGCGGACGGCGTCCTGCCCACGCCAGATCGGCAACGCAACGGATTCCCACTTCTTACTATCTGCGGATCGATAAGCAGCATCGATAATCGCGTTCACGATGTAGCCGTCGTAGAAATCCTCCATCGGTCTGCGATTTTCTTCCAGCGCATTCAGGGCATCGGCAAACATATCGGTGTAACCCAGGGCGGCGGCTTCGTCACCGACTGGAAACAGCCAACCCGATTCTGTTTCGGCTTTTTCTGCAACGTAACCTTTCTGGCCACCGGCCGAAAACATCTCGGTGCCGGTTCGCAACCAATGGTTTAACCAAATCGTGCCATCCGTGCCTGCAACCTCATCCCGCAGATCCATTCCGCCTCGAAATGCCCAACTCACTTCAAACTGACCAATTGCACCATTCGCATATTTCACCATGCCAACAGCGTGATCTTCGGCTTCAATTGGATGCACCTGAGTATCAGCCCAGCAAATCACCTCGATCGGGCGGATGTCCTTGCCAATGAAATTTCGCGCAATCTCGATGCAGTGGCATCCCATATCAACAATTGCCCCGCCGCCGGACAGCTCTCGATTCCAGAACCAGTCGCTGTGCGGCCCGGGATGTGTTTCTCTTGAACGAACCCAGAGCACATCCCCGATCGCTCCCGCTCGGACAGATTCCAGTGCCTTCAGAGTCTTTGGGGTGTAGACAAGATCTTCCAGATACGCATGATAGACCCCGGCCTGTTCAACCACCTGCAGCATTCTCAGTGCCTCGTCCGCATTCCTGCCGAGGGGCTTCGTACAAAGAATCGCTTTTCCTGCTTTGGCGGCGGCGGTCACGGCTTCTTCATGAAGATGATTCGGCAAGCCGACGATGACCGCATCGATATCCGGACAATCCACGGCCTGCTGAAGGTCCGTCGTATGGAGTGGAATGTTGTACTGCCTGGCGAATTCAGATGCTCGAGATTCCGTCCTCGAATAGACCAGCGAAATTCGATCACGGGACCTCTTGCCGTGAAGTGATTCGGTATAGAACCGGCCGATTAACCCCGTGCCGAGTAAAGCGATTCGGGTCATGTTTGTCTCATCGTCGAACTGAACTGATGGATCGATTTCCGGACTCTACTTCGTGTCGTCATTTTCGGGAGGGCGAAGATGCCACGCGACGAGCCATGATTCCGCGGAACGCACGAATCTGAAATCGTTGACCATTCGTTTTTCCATGTCCCCGAAGTGACCGGCTCCATAAAAGACGCCGATTTTTCGGTGCCCTTTCTTAAGCTCCGATCGAAGTACTTTTAATGCGGCGAGATTTCGCTCGGTGATAATTGTCGACGTGCCATCACTTCCCGCAAACGGATCAATGTCGCCAGCTTTGGCAAGCTGTGCGGCGGCAATGCGTCGAATTCGGTATACGCGGTCATTCGACAAAGCAGACAGCACCACGTCCAGATTTGTCGCCAATGGATTTTGTTCCTGCCCCATGGCTTTTGCCATCTCCCGGGCGAGCATCTGCGAAAACGATTCACCACGGCTCTTCATCGTCTCTTCAAATTGTTCGGCCGTCATATCGGCATGAACAAAATTCGGATTCGTGTAGTCCACAGCTGACAATTGAAAGTCCAGCCCCAAAGCGTCCTTCATTCCGAGCTGCAATACGGAAATCGCCGTCAGTCCGACCTTGGCTTCTGTCCATTCATCCTCATCTGTCAATGCTTTCCTTGCTGAAGCTTTGCCGCCCGGCCGAAGATTTCGCCTCACAGCTTCTTCAGGCATGACGGCTTCAAACAGCACCACATCGTATTCCTGAAACATCGCATTCAGTTTTTCGTAGTAGCCGGTTTCCCCCAGATGGACCGCGCCGATCAGGTCTACTGTTGCTCCGGGGAAATCGGGAGAATCTGTCATCGTGACGACAGATGTTTCGAGGGCTACTGCCAGTCGGCGGTCATTCTTGCGGATACGAACGTATTCGTGATTGCGTTCACTTTCGGCGGCGGGCTCTCCAGTTTGAGGCTTCGTTTTCTCGCCAGCCTTCTCTTTCTCCTGCTGAGCGTTTACTTGCCCCGGCAGGGCCGCCATACAAAGCAGCGACAATATGCTGAGGCAAGCGATCGCTCCTGCTTTCCTGCTGGAAGATTGCGCTGAAGTAGATTTCACGAAAGTGACGGCCGAACCGTTGTTATCATGCCATGCCATGCCAGGGTACTCTTAAAGAAAACTTAAAACCCAGGACCCGCGAAGTAACCAGGCGATTCATCGTTTCCGGAAAACTTCCCAGCCCGAATACTAACGAAGAGCACCGTCAGTCGCGATACAGCTCGCTGGTTTGACAGCTTCTTCACAGACGGAACGACTTTATTGTGCTGATTCCGGCAGGAAATGCATCAAATTCCGCGACATCTGCGACGATCGTGCCTCTTTTCTCGCGTATTGTCGGAGGATTGCAGGTGTCCGGATTCCTGGTATCTGGGCATTTCGTTACAGAAAGATTAGAGTGCCGGAACAGGCCGAGCACCGACCGTCCTTCACTGTCTCCCTAAGAAACTGTTGATCTTCTGGTGGTACAACCAAATTTTTTTCTGCGAATTTTTTCGATCTGCCTCGCTGCGTTTGGTGCCGTTTTCTTGTTGACGCATCCAGGCCTTGCGTCTGCGCCGCCCACTCCTCCGCAAGCGGGAGCAGTCCGCCTCGACAATGGAATGATTCTGCACGGAAACTGCTGGACCACCAACACGTTTCAAATGACGGATCCTGTCATTGACCTGGGGATTTCCCTTCGCTGTATAGATCAGGGGTATCGCCGAGTCTTCGTAGGCAGTCGTACGAGTTCGACAACGATTCCCAATCCGAATGACTGGCCTGTGCAGAGTTTCGCAATCCCTCAGAAACGCACAGGCCGTGACAGACTACCGCAGATCGTGGGACCGATTGGCTTTGCTCCGTTCCAGCCGGATGGAACGACAACGGTAAGAGTGCAGACAAGTCGAGGAAAGGTTGAAGAGATTCGACTTGGCATCGTTCAGGTGAATGAACTGTTCGCCGAAGCAATCGGTTTGACCCACAACTGGAAACTGAAAGTCTCGACACGCACTTTGCCGGCGGGGATCCTTTTCCCCGGCATGCTCTCCACGACACCCGGGTTCGAAAAAGATGGCTTCAAAAGACTCGATGTTGCAAAAATGCTGATCAAGGCTGAGCGTATCGATGAAGCGGCGGCTGTTCTCTCATCCATTCAGGAGGACTTCCCGGATATTGCCGACCAGATTCCGCAACTGCGAACCGAACTCCTCACGGCAAGAGGCAGGCAATTGCTTTCCGTCCTGGATCATCGCTTTCAGGGAGGCCAGTACCGACTGGCACAGAATGCCGGGCGACTATTCCCAACCGAAGATCTGGCTCCGGAAGTGCTCCTGCAGGCCAGGCAGCTTGCAACAACCGTCGATCAAATCGACGCAAGGTGCAACGCCGTTCGCCTGAAGCTGAACAGTCTTGTCGCTCGAATCTCAGACGAATCACTTCAGCAACGTACCAGTCTCGTGATCCCGGAAATCATCGCAGGAATTCACCCCGACACGATCGATCGCTTTGCGGCATTCGAGCTTCTGTCGGCTGCCGATGACCTGCCCGCTGAAGCTTCACTGGCCCTGGCAATATCCGGCTGGATCATTGGTACCGAAAACGCCCTCCAGAATCTGGAAGAGTCGCTTGGTCTGTTCGAAGCGCGGCAATTGGTGATTGATTACCTTTTGTCGACACCTTCGGAGAGCGCTTACCGTGCCGAACTTCAACAACGGATCGGCGACCTGGAAGGTGTCAGCGCTGAGCGTCTGGGTTCGCTCATACTTCAGCTTCCTGCAATCGATCCACCACGACTTTCAATGGACATGAATCCGGCAAGTCGACGATATCGAACAGAAGCGATGGAAGGTCTGCCGGCGATGGCCATTCAACTACCGCCTGAATTCAATCCACATCGACTGTACCCGGTCGTCCTTGCATTCGCTCGCGAGGGTATTTCCATTGATGACACGGTTTCATTCTGGGGACCGCATGCGGACAACTACGGAAGCATTGTTGCCAGCATCGAGTTATTCGAAACAAACGCAGCCGATTACGACGCGTCTGCAGTTCAGCACGCACTGTTCCTGAATGCGCTCAGGCATCTCAAACATACGCTGCCTGTCGATGATGATCGCATATTTGCCGTGGGCCATGGCATGGGCAGTGAAGCAGCCATTGACATGGCAACGTCACACAGCGATTCAATCGCCGGAGTCGTTTCGATCTCCGGAATGGGGCGTCGACACTTCCAGTGGACGGCCATGAACAATCCCGATCTGCCCTGGTACATTGTCATCGGTGAAGGGCAGGGCAACTGGTTCGAACGAATGCGATACCTGCTGACACAGCTTTTCAAACGCGACACCAGGTCGAAACAACTGGCCGATGTCCTGCTTGCCATTTATCCCGACCGTGGCTTCGAAAGCTACCAGGAAGAACTTCCCGAAGTGTTCGAATGGATGCAGTTTCAAAAGAGAAATATGCAACCCGAGCTCATCAATGCTCAGCTACTCCGATCGACAGACAGACGCTGGGCATGGATCGAAGCTGGCTCGTTGCCCGCTCAGTTTGCTCAACTTGACCAACCAACCGTTTGGAGCGACAGTTCCTTCCGCGCAGGCGAATTGACCGCACGACTGACCGCAGGAAATGGCATTCTGATCAGCCAGTGCCCCGGAAGTTCGGTGACTGTCCGCCTGGGACCAGACATGCCACTGCTCGACTTTCAGAAACCCATCACGATCCAGTTTGGACGTCTCCGGCGTTCGATAGACTACTCGCCATCAATGTCAGATATGCTCGAAGACCTTTACGAAACCGGCGAACGCAAAAGGCTGTGTCTGATGAAGGTTCAACTGGGAACAGCTCCCTGAAAACAGAACACATGCTCAGTTTTGATTTCGTACCGGACTCGGCAAGAAACGGTTGTATTTCGATCGGCAACTTCGACGGTGTGCATCGTGGTCACCGGATAATGCTCGATTCTCTGGTGGCGCTGGCAAGGCAAGTACGCACTCACACCGTGGCTGTCACGTTCCACCCGCACCCGGTAGCCGTGTTACGGCCGGACTTTGCCCCTCCAATCCTCACCGACATCCCGGAACGAATTCGACTGCTGAAGCAGGCTGGAATGGACCACGTCGTGGTGCTTCCAGTCACGTCCGAGTTGATGGCTATGTCCGCCCGGCAGTTTTTTGACAGCTTCGTTGTGAATCAATTACAGGCTCGCGGCATGACTGAAGGCGTCAACTTTCGCTTTGGTCGTAATCGCCTCGCCGGCACAAGCGAACTTCAGCAAATGTGCGATGGCGCGGATATCCGGCTGCAGCTCACAGACATAGTGACCACCGAATCATTTGAGATTTCTTCAAGCCGAATTCGCAAACTGCTTGTGCATGGTCAAATTGCAGAAGCATGCACACTTCTCGGACATCCCTACACCATCAGCGGCGTCGTTTCCGCGGGCGCGGGACGCGGCACAGGAATTGGATTCCCCACCGCCAATCTCGAACGAATACCGACACTGGTTCCTTCTGCAGGAGTCTATGCGGGACTCACAACCATCAACGGAACGAACTATGTTGTCGCAGTGCATATCGGACCGAACCCGACATTTGCAGACGGACGACATAAAGTCGAATGCCACATCGATCAGTTCACAGGGTCACTCTACGGTACGGAGTTGTCGGTCCAGCTGATCGCCGAAGTCCGAACGCTGCAAAGCTTTGCCTCACCGGCGGAACTCGTCGCTCAAATTGAAGTCGATGTTCAATCCTGCCGGCGGATTGTATCTCCTTATCTGTAGATGGCATGGCTGCTGTTCGGTGCAGATCATCGTTGGACTCAGATCATTTCCCGCGTGGTGATTCACCGATCACGACTGGGCGATGGTGCGGAATCTGCGCTTTGAAGTCTCCCAGACTTTGCCAGTAAAGCGGTTTCCCAAGGTCAACCTCATGAATGGCCACAGTCCCAAACGTTTCCGCAACAGCAGCCGTATTCCCCGCATGATCAAATACCGCTGAAAGCATCCAGTCTGCAGCATGATCAGTGTACGTACTGCTCACGATCCAAACGTGATTCTCGCAGGCCCGGGCCTTCGCAAGAAGGGGATTACAGCCCCAGACGGGCCAGGCAATGACCTCAGCACCATTGTTCGTCAGTTCTCGGGCCACCTCAGGAAAGAAGCCGTCATAACAAACCATCATTCCGACTTTGCCAAAACGTGTTTCGAAAACCGGGTACTCTTCGCCCGGCGTGATCCCCGCCTCGATTTCCCCACGGGGCAAAGTGACTTTACGATATTTTCCCACAACATCGCCGTCCGGCCCCAACAGTACCGCAACATTGAACAAGAGTGGTCCATCACGCTCAACCAGTCCAGCGACGATGTACAGTCCGTGTTCTTTGGCAAGCCCAGCGAAATACTTCGACGACGGCCCGGGAATCGGTTCTGCCACATCTGCAAACGAAAGCCCCGAACCGTAATAGGTGAGTGTTTCAGGCAGCACAACGAGATCCGCATGTTTGGCGGCCGCTTCTGCAATCAAAGGAGCAAACTGCTTTCGCTTTTCTTCCGCAGTTCTTCCCGACGATGGTCGGTAGTGAACAGTCGCTAGTCGAACGGTCCGGGACTTCGGCGCAGCGACTTTAACCATCGATGGCTCCGTCCAGCGAACGACTCCATGAGGCTGCCAGCGATAGTCCAGTTCGATGCGGGCAAAGCGAGCGGCTTCGGGTGCCCGGAAAGTTCCGGAAACTTCCACCCAAACTTCCGACAAATGAACGTCGTTGACCAGCTGGTCTTGAACATATTCAGGTTCGGCGCGAGGCTTTTCACCAGGCCGATAACTGGCAAACGATGGCTCATCTCGTTCAACCGGCTTCCCGCCTTCGCCCTGCCACAATAACCGCACAACGGCCGTACGTCGAGGAAACTTGACACCTTCACATTGGCGCATGCACCTGAACTCGTACCAGGCCCCGCCCTCGACCGCAATAGTCTTTGTCCACCGGCCGAACAATCCCGGACGTTCGTCCGCACAGATCGACAGGATCGCCTGATTCTCGGGTCCTCCGGATTCAGTCCGTGTGAAAGCTGGTCGGATCTCATCGCGGGGAGATTCCGGAACCCAGACATTCTTCTGATCATCACCAGCAGCGGCCGAACAAACCACCGTCAGTACGACTGCGAACACAGCCATCCTTCCGTGTATTTGTTCCGCCAAAACGGAAAGAAGTGTGTGCGAACAAGAGTGTGAAGGAGAGTGTATGGACTGCATGGCAGATTCCCGAAAACCAATGAAAGGTCTCTTCAGCAATCATCAGCATCATTCAGCAGCCCCGGGAGATCAAGTCAAGACACCATTTTGCATGAAGCAAAGGCGGTACAACGCATCAATTCAGGAGCTATTTTCGCTGAGCATTCAGGAGTGTGCGGCACCGCTGTACTGCGGACGTCCATTCGCCTGCTCTTGCTTCGGCCATGATCTCCGACAAAAGGACCCGCTCACTTTCCAGCAAATCTTCACGACGGGATTCAGCAAGCTGAACTGCTGCCGCCTCCAGCCTTTCCATGTTCCGCACGCTGCACGCACTATAAATGGCGACGGTATACTCCGACGCAGACTGGCTCAGTTCGGGCGATCGCCCGCAACCAAACACGACCAGAAACAGCACCCACAACTGGCAACACCTGTGCAAACCCAATCGCACCGCACCAGACTCAATCCTCATGGCTGGCCTCCTTAAAACTCGCCGATCAATTCTCCTTCGGCCATGCTGGATAGCTCAGCCCAGGTGAACAGATAAATGTCCTCGGAAATAAACCGGACGGAGCCATCACCCAGACAAACAAATCCGCCGCCGGGATGTTCGGAGTACATCTGGCCCACGTGGTAGGCGGGAAAATTGACGGGATGAATAATCGGGTAACCAGTGATATCCAGTTCACCGCCCGATGGACCGGCGTGGACCAGAGTCAATGTGGCGGCAGAATCCGGTGCGTTCAGAGGCGAATCAATCCGTGGCGTGACGATGGCACCGGGGACAACTCCCGCCCAGGACTTGTCGCTTAACTGAGAGGAATGCTCTCCCAGAAAGATAGTGTTCGACAACCCATCCGTCACATCACGGAATCGCGTCGCTGAATTACGATAGAAAGGTCCGTCGGCAACACGAGACACATTTCCTTCAATCCGAACGGTTTCGGTTTCGCCCGTGTAAATATTTACGAACCTGATGCCGGTTAAAGAACCACCACACTCGCCCCAGCAGGATTCCTGCCCGTGACTTGCCACATAATGCGACCTTCCAAGAAGAACAGCACCACCGGACGTTTGCAATATTCCGCTCGCACCCATCACGGAAAAAGGTTCCGAATCTCCTGAAGAAGAAGGGCACAACAACGCTGCCAACCGAACAGACACGGTCTGGCGATGCTGAGGATCCCAGATCGGAAGGCGAGTATCAATTTGACTGCTGAGATTCCCCTGGTCGATGTACGGTAACAAAGATGAAAGCCACCCCCACCCGGGCGTGGCGTCCCATGTGATTGAGTCGTGGTCGGCCACGTTGGGCGGCATTCCGCTGGATGCCGCAAACGAGTAGTATCCGGCAGGCAAACGCTGATGAACGTCGTGATAATTGTGAACGGCAAGCCCAAGCTGCTTCAGATTATTACGGCATTGTGTTCGTCGTGCTGCTTCCCGAGCTTCCTGAACGGCAGGAAGAAGAAGCCCAATAAGAATTGCGACAACCGCAATCACAACCAACAGTTCGATGAGGGTAAATCCGCGACGCATCCGAGGCCCCTAAAAATTAGCCATGACTAACTTAGCACAGGCTAATTTAGCGTCGACTAACAATATGGCCAGCAAAAAACTGAAACTTCCTGACTTCCGGCAGACAAAAGTGAAAAAAGGCACACAACGAAACCAACACACGCGGACACGCGACGACCACGCGACAGAAACGACCGAAGACTACGTGGAAGCGATTGCAGAGATTACTGACAATGCCGGAGTCTGCCGTGGCGTGGACCTGGCGCGGCATTTCGAAGTCAGCAATGTGACCGTCAACAAGACCATCAACCGACTGCAGCGCGACGGGTACGCCATCACCGAACCCTATGGTCCGGTTTCTCTAACCGCAAAAGGGCGCAAACTGGCGGCGGAATGCCGCCGAAGACACAAAATTGTCTATCAATTCCTGCTTGCACTGGGCGTCGACGAACAGACAGCCCGCGTCGATTCAGAAGGAATCGAGCACCACGTCAGCCCATCCACGTTATCGCTGATGGAGAATTTTGCCAGCAAGCGCTAGCCTGGCAGCCTGCTGAAAAACGGGGCTGGCTCGAGCAGGAGACCTTAAGACACGACGGTTTCCAGTCGTCCTGCCTGCCTGTCCCGGTTTTTCAACGGACAGCCGGAGTCATCGGCTGAGCGGTTTAAATCGTCCGCCCTTTGGAGTCTCCGCATCGTCACCAAGTCGTTCGCGAAGCTGCTGTTCGTAGATACGGTAGTTTCCTTCGCACCAGACAACTTTGTCACCTTCGAATGCCATAATATGCGT
Organism: Planctomycetaceae bacterium; assembly: GCA_041398825.1. Taxonomy (NCBI): domain Bacteria; kingdom Pseudomonadati; phylum Planctomycetota; class Planctomycetia; order Planctomycetales; family Planctomycetaceae; species Planctomycetaceae bacterium. Next base: position 100,921 of record JAWKTX010000011.1, read on the forward strand.
GGCAATTCGGTCGAGAAACCACCGGTCGTGGCTGACAACAACGGCACAGCCACCGAAATTGGAGAGCCCCTCTTCCAGAGCTCGAAGAGTATCAACGTCCAGGTCGTTTGTTGGTTCGTCCAGCAGAAGAAGATTCCCCCCTGAACGCAAAAGTTTTGCCATGTGGACGCGATTACGTTCGCCACCGGACAGCTGACCCACAAACTTCTGCTGATCCGGACCTTTGAAATTGAAACGCCCGCAGTAGGCCCTCGCGTGAATCTTTACAGATCCGACTTCCAGGGTGTCGTGCCCACCGGAGATTTCCTGGTACACCGTCTTTTTCGGATCGAGAGCATCACGCGACTGATCGACGTACGAAATATCGACCGTTTCTCCAATCCGCAACGTCCCGGAATCTGGCTGTTCTGTTCCCATAATCATGCGGAAAAGAGTCGTCTTGCCAGCTCCATTCGGACCGATGACTCCCACGATACCACCGGGCGGAAGGTCGAAATTCAGATCCTCAAACAAGACCCGATCACCAAATGATTTCTTCAGGTTCTCTGCCTTGACGACCAGTTGCCCCAGCTTCCGTGACGTTGGAATCTGAATCTGAGCGGCTTCATCGCGGGCGTCATACTGCTGTGAGGCCAGTTCGTTGTAGCGTTCCAGTCGGGCTTTGTTCTTCGTGGCTCGCGCTTTGGGCGACATGCGAACCCATTCAAGTTCCCGTTTCAGCTCCTTCTGGCGCCGGGATTCGTTGCGTTCTTCCAGTTCCAGACGTTTTCGTTTCTGCTCAAGCCACGACGTGTAATTCCCTTCGTACGGGATACCGCGTCCGCGGTCGAGCTCAAGAATCCAGCCAGCCACATTGTCCAGGAAATAGCGATCGTGCGTCACGGCCACAACAGTTCCCGGGAACTGGTGGAGAAACCGTTCCAGCCATGCAATGGATGTGGCATCCAGATGGTTCGTTGGTTCGTCCAGCAACAACATATCCGGATTCATCAATAGTAACTGACACATCGCCACACGGCGTTTTTCTCCACCAGACAGCGTGGCAATCTTTGATTCGGCAGGCGGAAGCATCATTGCATCAGCCGCGATTTCCAGAGTCCGATCCAGTTCCCAGAGATTCTTGAGATCGATTTCGTCCTGAACGCGCGCTTGTTCGTCAAGAAGCTTCTCCATTTCCTCAGGCGACATATCCTCGCCCAGCTTCATACTCAATTCGTTGAAGCGATCCAGGACCGCTCGCGAATCCGCAACAGCGTCTTCAACACACTCACCAACGGTTCGTTCCGGATCGAGCCGGGGCTCCTGTGGGAAATAGCCAATCCTGATTCCCTTTGCAGGCCGGACAGTCCCCATGAAGTCCTTGTCTTCGCCGGCCATGATTTTCAACAGCGTGCTTTTACCCGCACCGTTGCTGCCAAGCACCCCAATTTTTGCCCCTGGATAGAACGACAGCCAAATATCAGACAGGATCTCCTTCTCGTCATAAAGTCGAGTGAGACTCTCAATCGTCATGATGTACTGCTGAGCCATTGTGGGAGCTTTCAAATCTCGTTGGACGATGACTGTTTTCTGCCAGAATCACTGAAGAACCACCTCACTGATGCGTCGTTCAGGCATCGGGTTCTTCAAACGCTGTAAGTCAACCTTGATTCTAGTGCCGTCAACAGGCCATTCCTGAATGTTCGTCGAGTAAGACCTTAGACGGACGAATCCCCGACTGAAAACATGTGTAAAATCAGTGGTCGGACTTTTTCTTTGCGACAGACTTTGAAACTTTTCGCGGCCTTTTGGGTTTCGCGATCAACTTCTTCAGCAGATCGACCATGAAACGAAATGCTTCGGGATAGACTCGATCATCCGAACTGCCACGAGGACCTGCCACGTTCAGGATGCGAATTCTATGAAGGTGGATCCACTCGACAACTGAGGCCAATTGTTCACTGCGTGGATTCTCATCAGTCAGCAATCCCGGAGAGGGATCAGGGTCAAGATGTACGATCTGAACGGGCCGGGCGTACGCCTGAGCCGCGGAAATCGTCAACCTCGTACCGCTGCTGATCTCATTGAGCACAATGATCAGCGTCGCGTCGGAATCACGAGCATTCCAGTCGGTCCGAATCGCGTAGGACCGGGCATGCGTCTCTTTCAACGGATAAGTGCCCGGAATCATTCCATCTTCGGATCGCCGTCCCCTTGGACACCATCCTCCGATGGGTATGTTCAACTCAAGTGCCGCATCCAGGGCCGCGCGGTCAACTCCGGTTTGTCCTCCCGAAACCACCATGAATGGTCCACTTTCGCGGCCCGACATCTGCCTCACGTTCTCCGCTGACGTCAACGGTTCTTCCTTTGCTCAATCGCACGTGCGAAAGCCGTGGAGACTCGTTTTAGCCGCACTGTTTCGCTGTTAATTTCGCCCACGGCGACCCGCGAAACACCATAAGCAACCAGTTTCAACACGTAAACCAGGACACCCAATAAAATACAGGGAATCAAAATCCACGGGTTACCAGTCGCACGCTGAGTCAGATAGCCACCAAAATACAGCCCTGCCAGAAGCCCCATTGGTATCAATATCCATCCCAGGCTTGCAAACAGCGTCATGTCTGACCAATGCCGGCGATGTTTCTGACACAACGGACAGGAGATTCGTACTTTCCGGGTCATCAGGATCGCAAGCACGATCCCAATCGGAAAAAACAAAATCAGTCCCAGCACGATCAGCCCCCCTGCCAGATCAGACGTGTGCTGAAACTCTTTGTACTGTCGACGCCTGGTTGGAACTCCGCACACGATGCAAACATCCGGCAGATCGTTGCTTTCAGCCATCTCCAGCGGAATATTCACGCAGGAATCCCCCGAGTGACCCTCCGAATCGTCCGGCACAGCATTCCCCGAATCATCAGGCCGGCGATCATCTCCAGCCACGAAGTCACGAATCCCTGCAGCCATGGCGGCCACGCCGTTGTCGATGATCGTGGAGACTCCGGGCAACCCCCGGACATCATCAGTTGAAGAAGAAAACTTTCCGGAAGAAATCGTGCTGATATGCGATGCCACTTCTCCAGCGGACTGATAGCGACGCCCAGGATCACTTGCCAGGGCGCGCATGATGACGGAGTCCAGACGGACATCACTCCCAACCCGCCGGGAAGGCATTTCGAATGCACCTGCCGGAACCTCGCCGGTCAGCATTTCATACAGCACGACCCCCAGCGAGTAGATATCTGCACGGTGATCCACGTTTCCGGATTTCGTCATCTGCTCCGGGGCCATGTATCGAACAGTCCCCAGAATCTGATGTGTGCCCGTCAGCGTGAAGTCCGCGTTGTCTCCACTCAGTTTGGCCAATCCAAAATCTGCAATTTTCACATGCCCGGCTGCATCCAGAAGAATATTCTCCGGCTTGATATCGCGGTGAACGATTCCACGCGAATGAGCATACTGCAACGCTTCACAGATCTGAGGAACAATCAACATCGCATGCTCTGGCGATGTACGGCCGGACTCAATGACCTGCCTGAGATTGACACCTTCCACATATTCCATCAGGAAGTAGTAAAGAGGCTGCGATTCTGCCGTCTCCGGGTCTTCGAACTGTACCTCGCCAAAATCATAAACTCCCACGATGTGTTTGTTATTGAGCTTCGCAAGCGTTCTCGCTTCCCGATTGAATCGCTCTGCAAACGCCGGATCCGAGGCAGAATCGGGCCGAATGATCTTCAGAGCGGCCAGTCGATCCAGCTTGATCTGGCGCACCTTATAAACCGCCCCCATCCCCCCACGCCCGATGACTTCGACTATTTCCAGCTGCGGAAACAAGCTGGCAATGGCCGACGACTCGGGAGCCGAGAAACTCCCCCGGGGCTGAAATGTCGGGGCAATCGCAGAGTTGCTGATCATACTGGACGGTGCGTTGCGTAATTCCGGGGAGACATGATCCTCAAATGCAGCAGCCAGAAGACATCTCGGACAAAGTCCATCCGTCTTATCCGCCGAAATGGAAGCACCGCATTGGGGGCAAGTACTGGAATTTGACATCGCTTAAAGGTCCGATTTCAAAAGTATCAGAACAGATTCTGATGCTGCTGTTCACCGGTTTTCCGCTGAGGTTACAAACGAAATCAGGAATTCATGGAAACCGCGCTGAACAGACGTCGAATTTCATCCTCGACTTCTTCCGCACGCTGCACGGTCTGAGCAATTTCCGAACGAAGCAACTCACGGAAACGCAGCTTTAGCCGATGTGCGGCGACTTTGACAGCGTTTTCCTGCATACCCAGCTGTTCAGCGATTTCCGCATACCGGCAGCACTGCACGTCTGTCACAGTTAACTTCAGCATTTCAAACAGATCCAGCTTACCCTTAGCACAATACTCATCACGAAGCAGGTCAAGCACTGCCTGCAACAAAGCCAGAGCCCACTCGTGTTCAAAAATTCGCTCCGCTGTTTCCTCGTCTACGGCTTCAATCTGAAGCTCGTTCTCTGCAGATTCGAAATTCAGCGACAATGTGGCAACCTGGCCCCCCCGTTTGATTCGGTGCAAATTTCGGTAGTAGTTGGACAGGAACCGCTGACAGGCCGTCAGTAGAAATGTCCGAAACCGTCCCCGCCCCGGATCTGCCGTCTGAATCGCCTGACGCGAAAGCAACTCAGCAAAGAATGACTGGGCCAGATCCTGCGCATCGTGGGTGTTCGCGACCCGGCGGCAGAAGTATCGATACACCGGTAACCAGTAAGTTTGACAAAGTGTTTCGAGGGCGCGGGCAGAAGTCCCGGGAGACTCTCCACGGCCGGCAGCCAGCACAATGCTCCAGCAGGTCGTATGGAAACGTCCGGGAACCGAATGAATGAACTCAGAGGGGCTTTGGCGACCAGCCATCGTTCTCAGTGCTCCGGGTGACTCGATTCGACCGCCAATTCAATTCCACTCAGGGTTCCTGACATTATGCGGCAACAGACGACTGGCTCGCTGCAACCGTCGCATGCAAACCTCCCACACTCCGTAAGGATCTTCTTCAAGAACAACAGAGCCATCGCCAGGAATCGATAACCAGTCGCCACGATCAATTTCCGATTCCAGTTGCCCGGCCCCCCAGCCAGCGTAACCACAGTAAACCCGGAATCGAACTTCCTTCTCTGGCTTCAATCCATCGACAACAACGGACTCAAACGACTCGTGGCTGCCGGCAAGAAAAACCCCCGGAACGATTTCCTGATCATGCTGCCCCAGCGTAAGGCAGTTATGCATGATGAATAACGACGAGGTTTCGACGGGCCCGCCAACAAAAACAGGTGTCTCACATCGCCCGGTGGAAATATGTTCCGAAAGTGCTGTTTCGACAGAAACCGCTGATGGACGATTCAGGACCAGCCCCATCGCCCCCTCGCTGTTGTGCTCCAGCATCAGAACAACGGTCCGATAAAAGTTCGGATCACGCATATGATTTGCAGCGATCAGAAAATGTCCCTGGAGCGACATCATATCAGCGAACACTCAGAGCTTGAGAAAGACACCAGTATAAACAAACGTCAGGCAAGGATTGAGTTGAACGTTGCGCTGGGGCGCATTGCGGCGGTCACTTTTGACTCATCGGGCAGATAGTACCCGCCAATATCAATGGGGGAACCCGATGCAGCCGCAATCTCGGCGAGAATGGTCTGCTCGTTGTCGGCCAGTCGGGATGCTACGCTGGTGAATTCATTTCGCAGTTCGAGGTCGATGTCCTGGGAGGCCAGAGCCTGAGCCCAGTACAACGCCAGATAGAAGTGACTGCCCCGATTATCCAGTTCCCCCGGTGCTCGACCAGGGGACTTGTTTTCATCAAGGTACTTTCCATTTGCGGCATCCATTGCTTTTGCCAGAACTGCCAGTTTCTGGTTCCCGGTTCGCTGCGCCAAATCTTCAAGTGACACCGCTATCGCGAGGAACTCTCCCAGTGAATCCCATCGCAGATGCCCTTCCTCGACAAATTGCTGAACATGTTTCGGAGCAGAGCCGCCCGCACCGGTCTCAAACAATCCTCCCCCGGCGAGCAAAGGCACAATCGACAACATTTTGGCGCTGGTGCCGAGCTCCAGAATTGGAAACAGGTCGGTCAGATAGTCCCGAAGCACGTTGCCGGTCACAGAAATCGTGTCCTTGCCTTCCCGGCAACGCTGACAGGTCAGCTTCGTCGCTTCCACCGGCGAAAGGATCTCAATCTGCAATCCCGTCGTATCGTGTTCCGTCAGGTATTTTGTCACCAGCCTGATCAAATTCGCATCATGCGCTCTGTTGGAATCAAGCCAGAAAATTGCCATGGCTCCGGTGGCTCGAGCACGGCTGACTGCCAGCCGTACCCAGTCCCGAATTGGTGCATCTTTGGTCTGGCACGCACGCCAGATATCGCCCGCAGCGACAGCGTGCTGCATAAGGACTCCACCGCTGGCATCGACGACGCGCACGGTACCCGCCTTCGGAATTTCGAAGGTTTTATCATGCGAGCCATATTCTTCTGCCTTCTGAGCCATCAGTCCAACATTGGCAACGTTGCCCATGGTTGTCACGTCGAAGGCACCGTGTTCTTTGCAGAAGTCGATCGTGGCCTGATAAACGCCGGAATAGCACCGGTCAGGGATCAGCGCCTTGGTATCCTGCAGCTTTCCATCGGGTCCCCACATCTTCCCGGAAGAACGAATCGCTGCGGGCATCGAGGCGTCGATGATCACATCACTGGGAACGTGCAGATTGGTAATCCCTTTGTCTGAATTCACCATAGCGAGACGCGGCTGACGGGCATAGACAGCGTCAATCTCCTGCAGAATTGCCTGCTGCCGATCCGCTGGCAACTGCTGAATTCGAGACAAAATGTTGCCGACCCCATTGTTGGGCTCGACACCTGCTTCCGTCAGGTCGTCCGCGAATTTTTCGAAGACATCAGCAAAGAACACTTCGACAACGTGCCCGAAGATGATTGGATCGGACACCTTCATCATCGTGGCCTTCAGATGCAGGGACAGCAGGACATCGTTCTCCCGCGCATCGGCGATCTCGGCGGCGATATATTCACGCAGGGCCTGACGGCTCAGACACGAGGCATCGATCACTTCGCCCGCCTGAAGCACCAGCCCATCTTTGAGAACGGTGACTGAGCCATCGTCTCCGACAAGCTCGATTCTGACAGAACCAGAGTCACTCATGATATGCGACTGTTCGCTGCCGTAAAAATCCCCCGATGACATCGACGCAACGTGGGACTTCGAATCCCGCGACCATGCGCCCATCGAATGCGGATGCTTCTTTGCATAAGCTTTCACCGGAGCCGCGACGCGACGATCCGAATTTCCTTCCCGCAGGACAGGATTGACAGCGCTGCCAAGCACTTTGGCATATCGGGACCTGATTTCCTTGTCCGCATCCGTTTCCGCCTCTTCCGGAAAATCAGGAACGTCGAATCCCTTCGCCTGCAGTTCTTTGATCGCGGTCGTCAACTGCGGGATCGACGCGCTGATATTCGGCAGCTTGATAATGTTGGCTTCAGGAGTCTTCGCCAGCTGCCCAAGCAGAGCCAGTGCGTCATGTTGCTTCTGGTCTTCAGCCAGTCTCTCCGGAAATGCTGCAATAATGCGGCCAGCAAGTGAAATGTCTTCCTGACGGTATTCGACACCGGATGTTCGCGTGAACCTTCGAATAACAGGGAGCAGAGACCTTGTCGCAAGCGCTGGAGCTTCGTCCGTCAGTGTGTAGACAATTGACAAAGACGAATTGCTGGATGATTGTGGCATAAACAACAGATTTCGAAATTGCAGGAAAAGTCGAAGAAGTAGATACGTCGGTTTGAATGATGCAGCAGAAATCGTGGCAGCAACACCAGATTCAGAGATGCGCCGAGCCGACCCATGCCGCAGCGACCACTGGCGCGGTCAGAAACACTGGTGCGGTCAGAAACACCGGCGGGCATCGCGACCCGGAGATCCTCTCCGGACGAAACACACCCTGAGTAAAGATAACGAATTCTGATGGAATTGAATACCGGCTGCAAATCGGATCAGTACGCATTCGCGGCGATAAAACCGTGTCTGCCGCATATCCGCAACTAACTCAGCGGTATGAATCGTTTCATCAGGGTCGCTGGAATGACCAGGGCAACGATCAGTGATGCCAACCTGGCGTCGCCGGTTGCGGCAAAGACAACGGTGGCGTCAAGAAAAATAATGTTCAGCAACAGGACGCCCACGGATTTCTGGACGAGCCGCGGCTGTCCCGATCGGACTGCCGTCACACACCGAATCGTCAGGTTCACAGCGATCAGGACCAGGGCGATCAATGCACCTGTCGCTGGGCGCCGTGGAAAGGTTGACGCGAGAATCACCACTGCGTCCCCGGCAATTCCAAGAATTACGATCAGCAGCCCAACCATCAAATGCCGAGTTGCACTCACCTGGGCTTCATATCGTGCGAACCAGGTTACACCAACGATATACACAAACAAGGCCGTTGCAACACCCAGCTGAGGCATTGAAACTAACAGATCAAACCGTTCCACCGCGCTCGCACCGAGCAGGATATTCAGGAACCGGCATGTGGCCATTCCGATGGGGCCGAACACCGTTTTCTTCAAGGCAGCGTCATACGCAAAAACGGCAGCCGCAAGGCAAATGGCGACCATCGAACTCACAGACCCAACAATCGATGCTGCAGCCACTCCACCACCGATCAATGCGACCGCCAGCAAAAGGGCGTGTGACAGTTTGACCTGCCCCGACGGGATCGGCCGTTCAGGACGCTCCGTCCGATCGAGTTCCGCGTCGCAGACATCATTCAACACCATTCCGCCCAGATACAAACCAGCTCCGGAACACAACAAGAGCCAGAAGCGTGAGTCCCCGGCAATCTGTTCGATTCGCAAAGGATGAGTCAGCAAATAACCACAGATCACATTGGCAAGGGCAGTGAAGACTGTCGGAAGCCGCATCAAACGCAGCCAGGGCATCATGACGAAAGCCCCTGACTCTGACTCACCTCCACAAGTTCCTGCAATTTGCGGACTGCTGTTCCGGTCACCAGCATTTCTTTCGCAAACACCGCGGCACGACGGAAATCATCAAAGCCACCTGCGGCCACAAGAGCGGCTGAGGTATTCGCAATGACGATGGCACTGGCGGCTCCAAATCGGTCTCCCGTCAGCGTTCCGGCACTCGAATCCGGAATGTGCCGTCCGGAGAGTACGGCCTGAATCACTTCCGCACTTTCCGAGGCAGAAGAAACAACAAGGTCTTCCACAGAACATTCCGGCAGGTCAAAGTCTGCCGCCGAAACTTCGTATTCGCTGACTTCCTCATTCTGCACATCAAAAACGGCCGTCGGCCCCCACAGGCAAACCTCGTCTAACTGGTCGTTTCCACACACAACCAGAGTCCTTGTTGTCCCCAGTTTGGCAGCGGCAGATGACAGCAGCCTGCCGCGGTCGTTACTGCTGGCCCCCAGCAGCTGGTGTTCAGCACCGGCCGGGTTTGTCAAAGGCCCGAGCAGGTTGAAAATGGTGGGAAATCCAAGTTGACGCCTGACCGGTGCCGCGTGCTTCATGGCCCCATGTACAACCGGGGCAAAGCAGAAGGCTATGCCGATTTTGTCCAGGCACCGACCGGCTGCATCTGCAGACTGATCAATCCGAACCCCCAGAAACTCAAGTACGTCGGCAGATCCGCTCGAACTGGACACGCTCCGATTACCATGCTTGGCGACATTAATGTCGCACGCCGCAGCCACAATTGCTGTGGCCGTGCTGATATTGAAGGTATGCAGTCGGTCCCCCCCTGTCCCGCAGGTATCCAGCAGAGGACTTCTCGCAGTGCGAATGTGTGCCGCTCTTTCCCGCATCGCCCGTGCCGCGCCGACAATTTCATCCGGCACCGGGCCCTTGGCCGCCATCGCAGTCAGAAACGCCGCAATGTCCACCGCTTCGCAGGCACCGTCCATAATCGCACCCACGCACGATTGTACTTCGACGGTGCTCAGGTTCTCCCGACGCAGCAATCGCTGAAGCGGAGCTTCCAGACATTCATGCATTTTACTGAACCAGGCCTTTGGTCAGCTGAAGGAATGCGGTCTCAAGATTGACTTCTTCTTCCCGGAATAGATTCACGCGAAACCCTCCTTCTACCAGCGCAGACGGCAAATCACTGTAGTCTTCGATGTCTGGTTTGAGAGTGACTTCGATCATTTGATTCTTTGCCATACCGACCTTTTCAACGCTGTCGCACTGCTCGAGCAGTTTCGCCGCATCATCCGCCCGATCTCTGACTCCGATATTTAACAGAATGCGCTGGCGTGCTTTTCTCATGACTTCAGCCACATCACTGTCAACGATCATATGCCCCTTTTCGATCATCCCGACACGCGTACACACGTCCGCAAGTTCCGGTAGAATGTGGCTGCTGACGATGACCGTCTTTTTCATTTCCCCCAGGCGTTTCAGAAGATTTCTGATTTCAATTCGGGCACGCGGGTCCAAACCACTGGCAGGTTCATCCAGCAGCAGCACCTGAGGGTCATGGATCAGCGTCCGCGCGAGTCCAATACGTTGAGTCTGTCCGCGGGATAGTTCATTAACCATCGCATCGCGTTTAAAGCTCATATCAACCAGTTCAAGCTTCTCTTCGCACACTCGTCGCCGATCAGGTCCGTTGATGCGATAAGCCGCGGCAAAGAATTCAAGATACTCGATGACGGTCATGTCATCGTAAACACCAAAAAAGTCCGGCATGAACCCGACGAGTCTTCGGATGTCTTCCTGCTCGGTATAGATACTCTTGCCACACACATAAGCTTCGCCGTGATCCGGATTCAACAGCGTCGCAATCATGCGCATAGTCGTGGTTTTACCGGACCCGTTTGGACCGATGAATCCAAAAACGTCGCCTTCATCCAGCTTGAGATTAATGTCGTTCGCCGCAATAAGGTTGCCGTAGCGCTTCGTTAAATTGCGTGTTTCAATCATTTGATTTTTCCAGAAGAGCTTCTTCTAGCGTTGTGGCTGCCTGCTCTTCAGCAGCCCGACGTTTGACGGGCATCAGCAGTCGAACAATGCTGCCGGACTCTGACGATGTGACGGCCTCACCATCGACGAGAAACGACGTCGGGGGAGCATCAATTCGACCAATCAACAGTGCGGTATTTATCCTGATATTCTCGCTGACTTCCATGTGCTGAAGAGAATGATTGGACACTCCACAATATGCTTCGCCCCCGGCGATATCGAACAGTGAAATCATTGTCAGAATTTCCAGTGGGTTTCGGCTTGCGGGATTGTACGGGGTTGTAACCTGCCTCGCCTCCGACTGAGTACTGCCGGGCTTCCTTGAGGCAATAATTCGCACACCATTCAGAAACGTTTTCAGATCCGACGCACGAACCCATGGTTCTCTTCGCCAGACACTATTCGGCTGAATAACCCGCTGCTCGTCCAAAGCATCGAAACCGGGCTGATAAACGCGATTGCCATAGAAGATCAACCAGTCACTGATGGCGACGGGAAGGTTCAGAGTTACTTCACCATCGAGCAAACCCGTACCCGATGCTGTCAACTTCGAGTTGAACAGCCCGCTGCCGTCCGTTTCCACAAACCACTCAGCAGCAACGGCCTGTGAACCACCTGCCAGCATCGGTAACCCAACAATTCGACGTTCCGTCAGAAGGTCAGTCCTTTCGTCGCTGGATGCATACAATTCCGACAGGACGCGGTATGTCTGCCTGCCGAGACCGGCTCCGCCCGCTCGATACATCCCGCCGTAGACATCCTCGGCCCGACCCTGCCAGTTGATATCCACCGCCGCGGTATTGGTGGTCCACGATTGATCCCTGTTCTGAACAGCAGCCACGTCGGCTCGCTGGGTAACATGGGACGACAAACTGACCCAACTGCGAACATGAATGGTTTGCTGACGATCATGTTCCTGCGACACATCCACAACGTGAATCTGTCGAGAGGTCTGGGAAGCCGTGTCACGACCTGTTTGAGCGTAGATCAGGCCACAACCAGTCGCGACCATCACCGGAAACGTCAGCCAGGTCAGATGTGCCCGCTTTAATAGTCGCGTCACGATGAAGTAGTCGAGCGGACCGATGATCAGCATATAGACAAACATCAACGCCATGATCTGCCACGATGACCAGCGTTGTTCCGGCGGCACAGCATCCCAGGTCGCAGCAAGTTGCGTCCCAAGATCACTCACTCCCGACGAGGAGATCCTGCGACTGCTTGATTTTACAACAGACACGTTGTCAAGCACGCGGTTGAAGACCAGAAGTTCGTAAAGGCGTGGAAGTGAATCCCAGTTGCTCAGGGGACGCTGATTCAATTCCACCGCCACAAAGGTCACCCGTCCAGCACCGATTCCTGCCCGCGACACCAAAGGACCGTCGAGTGAAAGGACGATCGAACGCAACTGGTCCGAAGTCGCGCGCGCCATCGATACCGTTCGCCGCTGCGTGGAGAGAGAAACAGCCCCTGGAACAAAATTCTGAAGTGCAGAGAGATCGCGGATCGTGACGGTCTGCGGCTCAATTGAAAAAACTGGCTGAATCCACTTTCCCAGCTCAGTCTCAAGCATTTCCCCTACGGTGGAGCCAGCCGTCAGAATCAAATGCCCTCCCGTCTTCACCCACCCCTTTAAAACGCTGGTTTGACGATCGCTGAGCCTGGTCGACCCTTCCAGCACGATATGATCGACAGACTCCAGTGCTTCCAGCGATATGGGAAACTGAGAGGCGTCTTTCAGCACACACCACTGAAGTCGCAGGCCTTCGCCCTGATCATCACCGATCAACTGCTCCATCTCTTCGATGCCTGCCAGTTCTCCGATGGTCAGCACACAAGTCGTGGATTGCCGGACAAGCATGATCTGGTTTGCTTCGGCACTGCCAAAGTCGGAATTCTCAGTCCTGTTGAATTCAGCTACTGAGCGACGTTCTACGATGCGAGCCGTGGTTTCGCAGAGGCTCTCTCCCGCTTCGTTTTCGATCTCAATTTGCAGCTGCCCTTCAAGTCGCCCGATCGCAACAGAACCCAGCAGCTCAATCCTGCCTCCTTCTGCCTGTCCTTTGGCGATCTCCTGTGCGCACAGGTTTCCCCGGGGATCCGGAACCGTCACGACAGCCCTGAGTTCTTCTCCATCCGGCAAACCTTCTGCATGAAGTCGAACGGGAATGCGATGACCAACTCGGCCAAGTCCGCCGAATCCCAGTTCAATCAAATCGATCGAAGGCTCGGCTCCACTGGCACAGCAGGACGCCCCACACGGGAACGGCAGAACACTGAACGCAAGACACAAAACCGCGGCCAATGCGTGAATTCGGGAATGCTGCATTCTGAAACGCATCAGGCTGGAACCAGTATTCTTAATGCTCAAAGGAACTCATCGACCAGAAGAAACACACTCAGACGTTCAGATTTCATCCACCCGTTGCGGACATCACAACCAACCGCCCGGAGGATCGTGCAGAATTGCCAAAATGGAAGCACAAAAATCGGAACGCACGTTTTACACGGGATTTGGTACGCCCGATGCTTGCGCTCTGCGAACCCAAATGGCCGATTGGGGCAGGTTTTTGCAAACTCCGACTCCAGCTACGCCCCTACTGGATTCATACCAGCCCGCTGGCTATTATCGGGCTCAAGCAACGTTGATTCCGTCTCTCACTCGGGGTTTCGTCACCCTGATTTCCGTCAAAAACCATTCCCAAAAGGCCGGGCTCGTGAACGATGAAGTGCATCCCGACCTGATCGCTCGCGTGGTGGATGGTGACCAGGACGCACTCGCCGAGGTTTTTTCACTTTACCGGGACCGACTTTGGCGGATGGTGAATTTTCGCATGGATCCTCGACTCCATGGTCGCGTGGACGCAGACGATGTCCTGCAGGAGTCATGGCTATCGGCGGTGCAGAGAATTGATCACTTCCTGCTGGACGCTTCGCGATCAATCTTTGTCTGGTTTCGACTGATCACCGCCCAAACACTTGTCGACATTCATCGACGGCATCTGGGGACCCAGAAACGCAACGCCGCCATGGAATTCTCTATCAATGGCGGATGGTCTGCCTCTTCAACTTCGTTTTCGCTTTCGCATCACCTTCTGGGACATCTCACCTCCCCAAGTCAGGTGGCAGTACGCGAAGAACTTGCCGTTACACTCAGAACTGCACTTGAGTCGATGAATGATATCGACCGTGAAGTTCTTGCGATGCGGCATTTTGAACAGCTCACCAATCGCGAAGCCGCACAGATCCTGGGGATTTCCGAACAAGCTGCCAGCGATCGCTACATTCGGGCAATCTCGCGGCTGAAAACCGTCCTGACCGCCATTCCCGGCTTCATGCCCTGACCAACCCACCAGCAGCGCAGCCGCCGGCGAACCATCGGAAGACGTGACCTTAACCTTACCAGCCTGTTGAAAAACGGGACCACTGTCACAGGTTTACGACGCATTCAATCCCTGTCTGTCAGGGATGCTCCGCCAATGGGCTGTCAGAATCAGCAGAATTAACATATCCCGTAAAACCCTCACTCGCCCTCAAATACCCTAAAGTCTGTCGCTGACCGTTGCCTCAGCTGTTCATTTGGCCTTAGGATGTCGATAAACAGCCAGTGCCCCTGAATGGGAATCCACGGGTTGTGCCCCTGATTGCTTCACTTGACGCCTGTTTCCGGACCATAAGCCCCAACATCGCGTTCTTTGATGGCAGGCCAGACAGAACCTGGACCCGGACTTTCCACAACCAGACTTCACTGGCACCAGATTTCGAATTTTCGTGCTGAATTAACCAGCTCTTCGTGATGGCTGTCTTAAACTGAGCTCTCCGATGACAAAGAACAACGTCCTGTCTCTGTTCGGTATGATCGCGTTGCTGTCCGCCGCGCTTCTGTATGTCCTCGGCATGTCAGCAGTGAACCACGGTAACGGGGTCTTTGCCGGACTGATGTGGCTCTTCTGGGGCGCAGCAGCACTCTTTGCATTGATTCTGGTATTATTGCCACTCTTCATCTGGCGGTTTTACCCAAGTGCAGGCCTGGCAGGCGCGGGGGCAGCTGCTGCGGTTGCGGCTGATCCTGGTCCCCCTCTCGATATGCCGGCATCAGCAGACGCGGACGAAGACGACGAGGAATTCAGTGATGCTCCCGAAGACGATGGAGAGCAATTATTTGGCGACGAAGACTTCGAAGACGATTTCGAAGATGATTTCGATGGTGATTTTGCAGACGACGACAAGTTCTGACCGAACGACCGGGATCGCGCTTTCCTGAAGTCTACATCAAGCAAACGCTGCTACTCTGCTGCCCCGAAACAGTCCAAATGTCCCGCTCCGAGGAATGCTACGACCATCCCCGCTACTGGGATTTTGCCTTTTCGGATGAAACGGTTTTCGAAGCGGACTTCATTGAATCTGCTGGTGCACAGTTTCTGCCCTTTCCGTTGCATCGAATTCTTGAAGCAGGTTGTGGTGGTGGGCGTCAGGTTGTTGAGCTTGCTAAACGCGGATACGAGGTTTCTGCCTTTGATCTGAACGAAAACGCGGTTCGATTCACCAAACAGCGAGTTGCACGAAGGCACCTTGTCGCCAGCATCTCAGTCGGCGACATGACAAATTTTGTGATGGAAACGCCCGTTGATCTCATTCATTGCCTGGTAAATTCATTCCGCCATCTGACAAGCGAATCTTCGGCACTGGCGTTTCTCAGGTCTTCGGCGAAGTCCCTCCGCTCCGGAGGTTTGTTGCTTCTGGGACTCCACCTGCTGCCTCCCGATGCCGAAGAATACGATTCTGAACGCTGGACCATTACCCGCGGAAACACTCGGGTAACGACGACACTGCGGGTTCTGGATTTCAACCGAAAGACGCGTCTGGAAACGGTGCGATTTTCACTGAAGGTCACAACCCCCAAACGCGTCCTGCAACTGCGGACCGACCATCAATTACGGATTTACCGAGCCGACCAGATGCGATCCCTGCTTCGAAAAGTTCCGGAACTGAATCTGCTGGCCGTCTTCGACTTCTGCTACGACATTTCCGAGCCGCTCAAGCTGAATGACGAACTGGGAGATACGGTTTTGGTTCTCGCAAAGCGATGAAATCGTTCTGGCTTATGTTCGAAGGCCGGTACAGCAGCAGGTGACAGCGAACCATCGCCGATCATTTCCCCCACAAGCCATCACGCGGCGCTGAGGAAAGTTTTTCGAGCGACTGATACAGTTCTTTCAGCTCGGGTGACAGTTCTTTGGGAACGACGATCTTGACAACCGCCAGCTGATCACCTCGCTCGCCGGTTCTGGGATCGGGCACCCCCTTGCCTCTCAGCCTCAGCCTGGCACCGCTCGATGTTCCGGGAGGAATGGTCATGATCACCGTCCCTTCCGTTAATGTGGGCACATCCACTTTCGCACCCAACGCCGCCTCAGCCGGAGTCACGGGAACATCCACCAGCAAAGTCTGACCTTCGCGGCGGAACCACGGATGGGGCGTTGATTTCACCGAAACCAGCAGGTCGCCTTGAGGGCCGCCGTGTATACCCGGATTTCCCTGGCCAGCGAGCCGGATTGACTTTCCGTCTGCAATACCAGCAGGAATCTTCACTGTGAGACGCTCTGATTTTCCCCCGATCTGAATGGACAGGTCGTACTCTCCACCTTCAACGGCCAGAGTGAAGGGGACCGTAATTTCAGTTCGAGCATCCTGACCTTTTTGTGGTTGCGGTCCTCGGCGAGCTCCACCGCCGAATGGATTGCCACCACGTCTCCCGCCGCCTCCGAACATTCCCCCCAGCAGGTCTTCAAAATCGAATGACGCGCCACCTCCGCCGCCGAAGCCCTGAAATGGATTGCCCCCCGGACCACCCCCGCTGAATCCGTGTCCGAATTGATCGTATTTGGCACGTTTCTCGGGGTCACCAAGAACTTCGTGGGCCTCGGTGATCTCTGAGAATTTCTGTTGCGCGCCGGCATCGTCACGGTTCGCATCCGGATGATGTTTTTTGGCCAGCTTCTTGTAGGCTTTGCGAATCTCATCCTGCGAAGCCGATCGGGGCACTCCCAGAACTTCGTAGTAATCGCGTTTTGACATGGGGCAGTTTCTAAAGACTCAGGAATGACCATTGACCAAACGGTAGTGTAGTACGCCGGAAACTACTTCACAGCGCAGAGCAAATTTATCATTTCGAAGTACTGAATACGCCGCAACGTCAGATCAGCCGTACCTCCGGGATCCGACAGTGCCATCTGCGAGAGCCTAATCATTGCATTTGCATCCCATTCTCCATTCCCGATGACCTGGTTCATCATGCGGATCTCATCCTTCTTCGCCTTGTGCCACGCCATCCAGTCCGGCAGTTTCTGTTTCAGCCTGTCGAACGCGGGATGCCGACCGACTCTGCGAAACCAGTACGCCGCATTGCCAGCGTCTGGTTCGCGACGATGCATGATACCGTGCCAATAGTCTGCCGTTCTCGGAGATCCCTGGCCTTCCATCGACTGAGAGACGCTATGGCTTTCATCCGTAAAATTCCAAAGAAGCAGCAGACCAGCCTCAGCACACTTACGTTGAAATGAATCGCCAGTTTCACCAAGGCAACTGGCAATCACTGCCCGCATCTGTCGCAGCGACAGTTGCGCTCGACCTGGTCCGGCTGGCGGCAGTTTCATCGCATCAACCGTCTCGCCCGGCGATCGTTCCTGAATGGTAAATTGATCAGCCTGTTCCACGACGAGTGAGAGTAACGTGGTTTGCTCGCTGACACGTTCGACGATTTCAAACTGCAGCCGCACCTGCCAAGATTCATCAGGTAATCGACTGAGCATCGCCATCCTGGGCCCAAGCGTTTGGACAAGATCGGACGGAATAGGATCTCTGTCCGCAAAGATACAGTTCCCGACGGGTTTGGTCGCCGCCAGTTCCGCTGAGTGGTCCGGGCCAGAGCCTCCGATCACCGCCACGACCGCGTCCTTCGATTTGCATCGAAGCAGGTCACCTGCAGTGATTGTTCGCCAATCCCGCAAATCGCCTGCGTCGTCGCAGAATGCGCTGGAGACCACAAAGTTCTCCGCGGAAGATCTCCGCTGGTACTGATCGCAGACTCTTGCGGACAGAAAAAACTGTGTCGACATTCAGGGCCCCTGAGTTCATTTCAGAGTGAATAAGATTCCAGCAAATCTACCGGACCGGCCTACTGCAGATACGAATCCAGCCTCGATTTTTGTTCGGGCGTGATGGGTTCGTGCCTGATCTTCACCCCCGACATTTCTTTCCGCAGGGCATCTATCTGAATGACCGGAATATCGGTCGAATAGATCGTCAGCTCCTTCAGTGTTTTGAGGGACTTTAATTGCACGAGAGCGTCAAACGTCAATCGCGCCTCTCCAATCTGAAGTTTCTCAACGGCAGGCATCTGCGTGAGTGTGCGGATTGTCGCATCGCTAAGACTTGGTGGCAGCCCCTTTCTACGAGGCAATCGCTGCCCCAGCTTCAGGTATCGCAGATGAGGCAGTCTCACAATGTGCGCATTACCCGCTTCGGTCTGGTAAGTGTGCCAGGTCGAGAGTTCCTGCAGCGAGGTGATTTCCGAGATTGCAGCAAAGCCGTCGTCTCCCATCGACATCCCGGCCACCGTGAGTCGTTCGAGCGATTTCAGTTCTTTCCAGGCGCGAAATCCTTCTCCCGTGAACCCTTCCATCCGGAAGGATAAATGAAAGAATGCCGCAGATCTTAACTTCTTCATTCCTGCCAGTTGTGCCAGTCCCGCATCGGACAATTGTGCGCCGTCTGTTGAAAGGGACTCCAGCTGCTCGAGATCCAATAGGTATCCGACAGTCTGATCGTTCAAACCGTGGGCTTTGCCGTACGTCGTCAGTTTCTTCAGGTGCGACAACTGGCCAATCTGTTTCCACTCTTCGTCGTGCAGAGCGCTGCTGTCACGAAAACTAAGTTCGGTCACCCATCCGTTCTTTTCAACGACGACACCTCCCAATTCCTTCATGCGGGCTGCGAGCGCACTCTCATCACCGACGACGTTCGGGACGATACCAATCGGAAGTGTGGTCCAAAACATGATCAGAATCATCGCCCGCATTTCAAAGTCTCCCGATTGTTGCTGGTTTCTTCGCAGACGTCGCCCCGAAATTCCAGAGCTGGATCTTTTGACAGTCTGATTGGTCTGCTGGCCAATCTCCGATGCCGAATGGTAAGATCTGCGTGTGGAAATTTCAGTGACGGATCGTGATCATTCCTAACCGCGCCAATATGAAGGGTATCCGGAGTACAGAAGTCCTTCAGGCCCAGGAATAGTGGGCCACCAGACTACGATCATGTCTGTCTCTGCCATCCATCAGTGTTACGGTACTCGAGAACTTGTTCGAGCCTTCGAAAACGTTCAACGGAAGAATCCAACTATGGGAAGTCTTCGTGGCTGCCACTGCTGCGGGCTGATTCATGAACTACCTGAATTACGGGCCAGCGAGCGAGCGTCCTGCACGCGCTGCGGAGCGAGGATCGCCATGCCCGGACTGCGTCGCGAATCTGCCAGCCGAACCGCCGCTGCGGCCCTGGGCGCTTTCATCCTGTTCTGGCCAGCCATACTCTGCCCAATCCTGGAAATCGAGAAACTGGGGATTCGTCAACAGTCGAGTATACTGGGCGGAATCGTCGATCTTCTGAAACACGGCAGCTGGCTGGTAGGAGGCGTGGTTCTGCTGTTTTCAATCATTTTCCCATTCACGAAGATTGTCCTTCTGCTCGAACTGAGTCTGCTCGAATTCCTCCATCGCAGGCACAAAGCGATAACACTCCAGGTCATGGAACACCTCGGAAAATGGAGTATGATGGACGTGATGCTGCTGGCATTTCTGGTCATGCTGGTCAAACTCGGCAACCTCGTGCACTTTCAGTTCGGGCCAGCAGTCATCGCATTTGTCGCATGTGTCGCGATGAGCATGGTCGCGTCGATTACCTTCGATCCACATGCGATCTGGGAAGACAGCGATGCGGCGGTCTAACCTAACAGCCTGTCCCGGTTCTTCAACGGACAGCTAACCCTGGTGATCTGACCGAATGCGGAACGACGAAATACCTCTGGAATGACTTGCCGGAAGTTCAATGAGAGTCATCATACAGCCCAATTGATACGGTCCACTTGCGGTTCCGGACTCCTCCCTGGTCCGCTGGATTTCCACACTCCATCAAAGCCGAGAGACTCGAAGTCAATGTATCTGGTCAAGAAAATCGTTGTCGGAATCGAGATGCCACCGTCGCATCCATGGGATGCGGCCAACCTGGAAGCACCTTCACGTCTGGCCGTGCGACAGGCTTTCCAGCTCGCTGCTTCCGCCAAGCTGCCGGTCAGCCTGGTCACTGTTCTACCGGAACCAAACGCGGGCTGGTTTGGAAGTGCGGAGCAGGCACGACGAGATCATGAAGTCGCATTGACAGAGGCCAACAGCGTTTTGCAGGATCTGGCTGCACAGTATGCGACCGAATCAAATATTGTCGTTGAATGCGTTGTGGGCGTCGGCAAGCCATGGATGGAACTGCTTCGCGTGGCGGGGAACGCAGACGACACCATGATTATTTGTGGCAGCAGGCCCGTCGGAGCGGTGAGCCGAGCGTTGTTTGGCAGCACGGGACTCAAGTTGCTGCGGTATGCGTGCGGCCCGGTTTGGCTGGTGAAAGCAGTGCCGGATGACGACGATCGACTCGATATCCTGGCGACAACGGATTTAACCGAAATTGGCGGAGACATTCTTGGTCTGTCAGTCGGATTGGCGAAGTGCATTCCGTCACGTCTAAGCGTTCTGCACGTCGCGGAAGGGACAGTGGAACGTTACATGCGACGCACCGGCGTATCAGTTGAGCAGCTGGAAGAGATGCGTGCCCGGTCAATTGAGGAAGCGACGCACCGAGTTCATGATCAGCTTGCGCAAACAGACTTCCGAACTCTTGAAAACGGTGTTCAGGTCAAGGTGGCAAGCGGTCCGGCTGACGTTGGAATTCTCAACGCAATCCAGAACCTGAACATCAATGTTGTTGTCATGGCATCCCAGGCTCGTGGAGGTGTTTCGGGGATGGTCCTTGGAAATACCGCCGAGACGCTTCTTTCTGAGGTTTCCTGCTCGTTGATTGTCATCAAGCCTGATGACTTTAAATGCCCTCTGCAGTTCTGACGAATTGCCCCGGTGAACATGACAGACTTCCAGGAACTGAATGCCGCCATTCAAACCGCGATGCATTCTGATGTATTCTCGCTCCGAAAACTGCTGCGCGCGGTGGAGGCGAATCGAAAGTCCGGGAAGCCATTTGACCGACTGCTCAGCAAACTACAGGCACAGTTGTCGAAATCCATAACGCTGCGTGAGGAACGTGCTCGGGCCTTGCCGGCAATCACGTGGGACGAACAGCTTCCCGTCGTCGAACGTCGCGAAGAAATCTCGGAAGCCATCCGGCAACATCAGGTTGTGGTGGTATGCGGCGAAACGGGGTCAGGCAAGTCCACGCAACTTCCCAAGATCGCATTGGCACTGGGACGCGGTATTGGCGGAGTGATCGGTCATACGCAGCCTCGCCGCATTGCAGCACGATCAATTGCCGCTCGGCTCTCTCAGGAATTAAACTGCACGCTGGGTCAGCAGGTGGGATACCGAATCCGATTCGGGGATCAATCCGGGCCTCGTACTCTTATCCGACTGATGACCGACGGCATCATGCTGGCCGAAACACAAACGGATCGTTTTCTCGATCAGTACGACACGATTATCGTCGACGAAGCCCACGAACGGTCATTGAATATCGATTTCCTTCTGGGTTACCTGAAACGACTGCTTCCACGGCGCCGCGACCTGCGACTGGTTATCACCTCAGCCACTATTGATGCCGAGCGCTTTGCTTCGCATTTTGAGACGGACGGCAATCCTGCCCCGGTGCTGATGGTGTCCGGGCGGACGTATCCCGTTGAGTTGCGGTACAGACCACTGGAAGTCGACGGTATGTCGCTGGCCGAAGCGTATCGCGAGGAACTCGGCGATTATGACAACGCTGATCCTGCCTCCCGCGTTCGCGTTCGGACAGGCCCTCCAAAAGCAACTCCCGCAACGGGCCGCTCAGGGCCCAATCGACGGGAGAGTGAAGACCGGGACTGGATCGATGGCGTCGTTGACGCGGTGGATGAGCTGGCCTCAATTGACAGTGGTCACATTCTGGTTTTCCTGCCAACAGAACGTGACATCCGCGAAGTTGACAAGAAGCTCAGCGGCCGCCGATACCCGGGGGATTCCGGCCATCAATTGACACAAATCGTCCCTTTGTTTGGCCGTCTTTCCAGTGCAGAACAGGATAAGGTTTTTCAGCCCTTCCAGCACCGGCGCATTGTACTGGCCACCAACGTCGCAGAATCCTCGCTGACCGTACCGGGCATTCGATACGTCATCGATACCGGAACGGCGCGTATGAGCCGCTATTCGGCACGATCGCGGATACAGCGTCTGCCGGTAGAACCTGTTTCTCAGGCTTCAGCGAATCAGCGTTCCGGGCGTTGCGGACGTATCGGGCCCGGGGTCTGTATTCGTCTTTACAGCGAACAGGATTTTGCCGCCCGTGACCCATTCACGACACCCGAGATCCAGCGAACCAACCTCGCGTCCGTCATTCTGCGGACCATTTCTCTGCGTCTCGGTGCGATCGAAGAGTTTCCGTTTCTCGATCCGCCACGCACATCGACCGTTCGCGAGGGATATAAAACACTTGAAGAACTCGGCGCAATCGATTCGTCCGGTCAACTGACCGACACCGGACGCCGCATGTCGCGTCTGCCGGTGGATCCCCGTATCAGCCGAATTATTCTTGCTTCCATCGACGAACAGGCCTTTCCCGAAGTTCTTGCCATCGCTGCCGCACTGGAAATTCAGGACCCCCGCGAACGACCAATCGACAAACAACAGCAGGCCGACGAAGCGCACTCGCAGTTCAGGCATCGAGACTCAGACTTCATGACGCTGCTGAATCTGTGGGATACCTGGCACGAAAGAAAAAAGAGCCTTTCCAACAGCCAGCTTAGAAAATGGTGTCAACAAAACTTTCTGTCGTGGCTGCGAATGCGCGAATGGGTTGATGTGCATCGTCAGCTGAAAGATCTCCTCTCCGAAAGCGATGACAAGGACATTGCCAAAGCTGCACGACTTCATCCCCTGAAGGATCGACGCAACGACATGCCCTCGATTCATCGCTCACTGATGACCGGACTGCTGGCGAATATTGCATGGCAAACAGTGGAAGGCGACTACAGCGGAGCGGGCGGCAACAAACTCGTACTCTGGCCGGGGTCCGCCCTGGCGCCAAAGGGTGCGAAATGGATCGTCGCGGCCGAACTGGTCGAAACCAGCAAACGCTTCGCTCGAACCGTTGCCAGAATCCAGCCCGAATGGATTGAACCGCTGGCGGCACACCTTGTCAGTCGCGAGTACTCTCAGCCGCACTGGGACGCAAACGCCGGCAATGTGATGATTTTTGAAAAAGTCACGCTCTGGGGCATGCCGATCGTTCCACGTCGCAAAGTACCGCTGGCCAGAATTGATGCAGCCAAAGCCAGAGAACTGTTCATCCAGCATGGACTTGTCGAATTCGGGCTCCTCTTTGGAGACACAGAAGACGAAAGAGAATCCGAATGGGCCGAAGAAGAAGAGGCCCTCACAACTGGCAGTCGATCTCGCCTGACTCCCGGCCGTTCGTCGAATCCCGGTGGGAATCAACGAAAAGGATGGGGGCACGATTTTCCATTCCTCAAACACAACAAAGACATTCTGAATCAGATTCAAGAGTTGCAGCATCGAACCCGTCGTCACGATTTGTTGCCAACGGATGAAATGCTGTTCGCCGTTTACAGCGAGCGGATACCGGAAGACGTGGCAGACCGGGACACACTGAAACGCTGGTATCGCCGCGCAGCCACTCGGGATCAGTCTCTGCTGAGATTTGACGTTCATCAGTTCATCCATGCTGACGAGCATCATGATCATGCGGAGCGTTTTCCTGAAACGGCACGATTCGGCGTGATGGAATTGCCTTTGACCTATCAGCTCGATCCCGGAAAAGATGCGGACGGTGTGACGGTCACCGTACCGGCCGAAGGGCTGGGGCAACTCATGGAATCTCGTTTGAGCTGGCTGGTACCCGGGTTGCTGGAGCAAAAAGTACTCGCATTGATTCGATCGTTACCAAAATCCCAGCGGCGTCACTTCGTTCCTGCTCCTGATACAGCAAAACTGGTCGTCGCCAATCTTGACTTTGGCAAAGGGGACTTACTGGCGGCAACCGCCGGACAGCTCAGCCAGATTTCCGGAGAACGCATCGAACCCAAATCATTCGATACGACAAATCTGCCGGATCACCTGAAGTTCCATATCCGCGTCGTTAATGACCAGGGGAAAATACTTGCCGAAGGTTGTGAGCTGTCATCACTTCGTGACACGTTTGTCGCCAAACACAAAGAAGCAGTCAGTAACTCCGGACCGTCGCCTGAAGAGAAACAATGGCACCGAACCGGATTTACCGCCTGGGAATTCGCTGACGTTCCGACAACAATCGACATTGCTCGCGCCGGCATGAAACTGCATGCTTTCCCCGCCATTCGCGACGACATCACATCCGTCGCTTTAACGCTCTGTCAGGCACCGGAAGAATCGAACATCGTCCATCGATCGGGCCTGCGAAGGCTGATTATGCTGACGGAAAGGAAACGGATTAAATCTCAGATCGATAACCTGCCAAAGATCGGCCACGTTCGTATGATGGCCGCGTCAATACGCGATTTCGACATCAATCATCAACTGATGCTGCTGCTGGTGGATCGAGCGTTCCTGTCAGACAAACAATTGCCTCGGACGCAAACGTCATTCAACCAGTGCGTTCAACTGGGCCGAAACCGCCTGGGAATCGTCGCGCAGGAATTCGCCCAGTTCTTCCCTGTTCTGTTTACACAACTGCATGAAACCAGACTGCTCCTGGACCGAACAAGTGGTCCCGGGTGGACCGATTTGCTGAATGACATGAAGTCACAACTGTCGGAACTGTTTCACCAGAACACACTCGGAGAAACCCCATGGCCGTGGCTCATCCAGTTCCCGCGATATCTGACAACGATTCGCCAGAGAATCCAGCGACTGAATTCAGGTGGCCTTCGCACCGAGCAAAGCCTTCAACGCGAATTCTCCCCCTGGTCAGAACGGTACACAAATCTGAAGGCACAGCTTCAGCAAACGAATCGAACGAGTGCAATGCTCAATCACTATCGATGGATGCTGGAAGAATATCGCGTGTCGCTGTTCGCTCAGAAACTTGGAACAGCCATCCAGGTCTCCACACGCAAACTGGACGAACAGTGGGAACGTGTGATGGATTCGATTTGACCCTTCGGAATGGGCAGCCGAGTTTGTTTTGAAACAGAAGAACGAGTGGATCCATGAGCGAGAAAATTGCGATTCTTGGCGCGGGGTCGATGGGAACCGCCTGTGCCTGCATCCTCGCACGTGGCGGAAGCCATAACGTGCAGCTTTGGGCACGTAACGCGACGTTTGCACGACATATTCAGGAAACACGAGAAAACAGTCGACTGCTTCCCGGTGTTCGTCTTCCATCGTCAGTGAATGTAACATCCAATGCCGAAGAGGCACTTCAGGCGGCCGATTACATTGTGGTTTGCATCCCTACAAAGGGTCTGCGTTCGGCGCTGCAGTCGCTGGTGTCCTGCATTCCTGAGTCCAGTCTGATCGTGAGCGCCATCAAAGGCATCGAAAATGAAACGTTGATTCGGCCCAGTCAAATCGTTCAGGAGTTGCTCGGCGAACGCCCCGTCGTTGCATTTGGTGGTCCGTGTCACGCGGAAGAAGTGGCTCGCGGTAAACCAGCCAGTGTGGTTGCAGCCTGCGATGATCTGGCATCTGCCGAAAAAGTACAGATTCTGTTTTCGGATGACGCGTTGCGAGTGTATGCCAACAACGATTTGCTGGGTGTTGAACTGGCTGGTGCCCTGAAGAACGTAATGGCCATTGCCGCTGGAATCAGCGACGGTCTTTGTTACGGAGACAATGCACGTTCCGCGCTTTTGACCAGAGGACTGGCAGAAATGGTTCGTTTTGGAATGCGAATGGGTGCGCAGGCCGAGACGTTTTTCGGGCTCGCCGGAATTGGCGACCTCACAGCCACCTGTTGTAGTCAACATAGCCGAAATCGACGGGTCGGCGAACTGCTCGGCCAAGGTCAGAGCCTGACTGAGATCGAAGCGTCTATGCATGCGGTCGCAGAAGGTGTGGCCACAACACGCAGTATCGTCGATCTGGCTGTCCAAAGGAAAATCGATATGCCAATTGCGCGAGAAGTCTATGCTGTCCTCTTTCAGGGCAAAGCCCCTTCGGAGGCGACAGAGGAACTGATGCGACGCCCCCTAAGAACCGAATGATCCATTTTGATGCTCGAATTGGCCCCGATGCATACCTTTTTCAGGACATGTGAAATGACAACTGACAGCACAACTCAAACCGTCAAATTGCTGAACCGCCGAAATATACTGGCCATGGCAGGAGTCGCAGGCGTTCTTGGATCCCGGGCGATGTCCGGTTCCGCTTCACCACACACAATGGCCAATCTCTCCAGCGCTCGTCCGATGAGCGACGAGACGAAACCACATCAACGCACTCGATTTGCCGTTTCGACGTATTCGTTCTGGCAATTCCGCAACGATGACCTTCGAGACATCGAAAAATGTATCGATCTGGCCGCGGAATGGGGCTTCGATGGCGTCGAAATTCTTCATCGCCAGATGACGAACGATAGCAACGGCTATCTGCAGCGTTTGAAGCAGCGTGCATTTGTGAATGGTTTAGATCTGTGCGGATTTTCCACCCATCAGGGTTGGTGCTCGCCGGATGCAGAAAAGCGAAAAACAAATACAGAACACACGATCAAATGTATTGAACTTTCATACGCACTTGGCATCCCAACGATGCGGGTCAATACAGGCACGTGGGGCACCAGCAAGAACTTTGATGCCTTGATGGCCAACCGCGGAATTGAACCACCGATCGAAGGTTACACCGATGAAGATGCTTTTAAATGGGTCATCGATGGATTGACCGAATGCCTGCCTGCTGCTGAGCGGTGTGGCGTGACGCTTGGACTCGAAAACCATTGGGGGCTCGGTCGAACACCAGAAGGTGTCATGCGCATTGTGAAAGCAATCAACTCACCCTGGCTGAAGACGACCCTGGATACCGGAAACTTTCTTGAAGACCCGTATGACAGACTCGAACTGATGGCGGATGAAGCCGTTCTTGTTCAGGCCAAGACTTACTTTGGCGGCGGTCTTTGGTATCAGCTGGATTTGGATTACCCACGCATCGCAGAACTGCTGAGGAGGCACCAATTCAAGGGATACGTGTCTCTGGAATTCGAAGGAAAAGAGTCACCTTTGACGGCCATCCCAAAGAGTCTTGAATTGTTGCATCAGTCCTTCAATTCCTGATGAGAATTGCTCGCACTGTTGTGCAACCTGCAGTTGGCGAGGCACACCACAATCACTTTCCCCCGGAACGGTGCCACAAAGCACCTCCGGTTTCTTTGCATTTTCCGTCCGAGCCGGCGCGCGTCCGGCTACCAATAAAGCCAGTCCGACAGGCTGATAGAGCAACAGCAGCAATCGTTATTCCGATGGCAACGTTCTGCGAGCCTGTTGTGTATCGATCAACAGTACGGGAATCACCAGAAGAATCTGCAGTACTCCCGAAACGAGCAGAATTTGATGGATGGTCATTGAGGCACTCAACTGACCAGCAAGATAACTACCAATGGTCGTTGAAAGATTCATCAAAGACATGTACGCCGTGAATTGTGTTGCAGCGACGCGAGGCCAGGAAATCGTCATGAACAATGAGAACAATGACACCGACAACATCGCCAGCAGGAATTCCTGCCCCAGGAGCAGCACGACCACAAACGAATGACGATCGATAAGTGTCTCCAGGAAGCCGAACGCGATCCAGAGAGTCCCGATCAGGACAGAGACCGTGAAGATCAGCAAACGCGCCCCAAATCGGTCCGACGCAAACCCGCCCATTGCTGCACCGCTTAACCCAAGCAACAGGGCCCACCCTCCAGTTACGCTGGTATATTGTTGCTGAGTCCACCCGCCATCTTTGATAAGAAAGTCGACCAGAACTGCGGTGAGAACACCGATGCCGATCTTCACGCCAATCGCTACCCCGGCGCCGAGAATTGTGGATCGGAGAGAAAATGCCCGAATCAGATTTCGAAGAACGGATTCAGAGGAGAGTGGCCTGAGGCCATCGTTCGTTTCCGGGGTGCCCGCGGCGGAAGCAGGAGATTGTTTCTGACTGGCAGAGCCTGATGTCGGCATGGGCTGGGTTGGCATTGGGTCGGTTTGCAGATGCAGAGTGGGCGTCTCCCCAAAGTCAATCCGATCAGGCGCACCCCGGTCCACTTCTCGTTGATCTGGTGGATCGCCTTGACCGTTGCCGGATGAATGCGTGCCCATCAAACGCCCGCCCGCCAAACGGGTGCCTGCAGACTGGGGACGTTCACGAACGCACAGTGGCAACAGCATGATCACGAACAACAACAAAGCCTGAGTCAGCAAACCAGCCTGAATGCCGTAGTTCGCAACAACATAGCCAAGCCCAGCGCCTCCGATTGCTGTTCCGGCATAGCTGCTTCCGTACATCAATCCGTTCGCAATGCCGCGTTCCTTTTCCTGCAGCAGATCAACAGCCAGTGCGTCGACAGCCACGTCCTGCATGGACATGAAGACATTGGCAAGCAGTATCACAGCGGCTAGTGGTCCCGGGATCAATTCATAGAGTGTCCTCCAGACAGGCCCAGCATTCGCAGTACCCGCCCAAACCATGCCGGCAAGGTCGTCCACCGCCAACAGACTTGCAAGCACAAGAATCGCCATCCCCTGCGCAAAGATGATCCAGGGGCGACGACGTCCCAGAGACGGAATCGTAAACCGATCCATCAACGGTCCCCACAGAAACTTGAACGACCACGGCAACGATGCCACCGCCAGAATCTTTCCAAGTTGATCCGTGCTGATGCCATGTTCGGGCGTTGCAAGCCACGCCGCGAATGTGACGGTTACAAACCCCCACGGAATCCCCTGCGCTACGTAAAGCAGGCACAGGGTGAACATCCGCAGAGTCTTGTGTTCTGAAAGGTACACTTGTGTCTTCCTGTCTGGCGTGGATCGGCCGAAAAGTCTAACCCACGCGGCTCGATACGGCTAATGGCGAGCCTGGTTGCGGATCGCGTGATTGCAGAATTCAGAAGTTTGCGGGACCGATTCAGAAACCACAGACCGAAACATCGTCCGAAAGTTGCGTGTCGGCTGATCAGTTGCAGAATCAGGCATTCATTTCCAGTGCGTTCTGACTACAATCACTGACCTGCGGGCGGCGACGCCACCCAAACCAGACGATATGTCAGGCCAATTCGAAGGAGTTCTCAAGGTGCCCGTGAACTCAATGCCACGCAATGGTCATCATTTCCAACATGCATTCAGCAGCTGGCAACCGCTGGCGACTGACGGTCTGGTCCTGAAAAGCCGACGCAATATGCTGAAGGCGGGCCTTGCTGGAGTGGCGGGCCTTTCCGTTCCGGCTTTGCTTCGTGCCAAAGAACAAGCTCTCCGGGCTGGCCGGCCAACGAATAACAAGAGCGTCATCCTTTTGTGGATGACCGGCGGACCAAGTCACATCGACACCTGGGACATGAAACCAGACCGCCCCTTCGAAAATCGCGGGCCGTTCATGCCAATCGAAACTGCGATTCCAGGGGTGTCCATCTGCGAACACCTGCCAAAACAGGCCGCTATGATGGACAAGTTTTCGCTCATACGCTCTGTTGATTGCCGTGGCAGCAACCATGAGCCCAATATGGTGATGCAAACGGGAAATCGGGACGCTTCGCCGAGATCAAATCCTAAAGGGGACCGGTATCCGGCGATCGCATCCATTATCTCGAAATTCCGGGGGGCGAACGACCCCACAATGCCTCCGTACGTTTCGTTTCACAAGAGCCGCAGCCATCTGGCATGGGCCGGATGGCTCGGCAAGTCATTCGATCCTTTTGACGGAAATCGCGCGGCGGTCCTGCCCGCACTGGATCTCGTTGGAAAGCCGCTGGGACGCGAAACGGGAGCCGACATCTTTCACATGCCAGGGGCATTGAGTCAGGATCGTCTCTCCAATCGGCGCACGCTGGTCCAGGATCTGGACCGCCTTCGACGCGGCCTTGATCAGAGCGGTGCGATGGATTCTCTGGACATCTATGGACAACAGGCATTCGAAATGGTTCTGGGTGGCAAGGCACAACAGGCATTCGATCTGTCGCGCGAGCCGGATGCGACCCGTCTCCGGTATGGTGATCATCTTTGGTGCAAACAGGCGCTCCTCGCAAGACGCCTTGTGGAAGCAGGGGTAGCATTCGTCACAATTGACCTGAGCTATCACACAGCGTCGGGCACCTGGGATACGCATGGTGACAATATTCCGCCCTACGGTGGAATCAGCAAAGGTTTAGGCCCGCTCCTTCCTCTGTTTGATCATCTGATCACAACACTCGTCGGGGACCTGGACGAACGAAATCTGCTCGACGACGTGCTGGTTCTGGCAATGGGCGAGTTCGGCAGGACGCCCGTCATGGGAACACAGGGAAGCACCGACGGTCGAAATCACTGGCCTGTTGTGATGTCAATGTGCATGGCTGGCGGCGGACTTCGGCATGGCCAGGTCATCGGCAGCAGTTCGCAGGACGGCGGTGAAGTCAAAGATCGTCCGGTAACGCCCGGGGATCTGGCCGCTACAATCTACCGTCACATGGGCGTCCCGCTCGACTTAACCTACGAAGACGAACGGAACCGACCGCGATTTATCGTGGAAGAAAATGGAACCCCAATGCCCGAACTTTTCTAACGAAATCAACCAGTCAATCAACTGCCAAACGGACAGAAACCTGCCTCCTGCGAATGACTCGGTCGCAGGCTTTTCATCTTCCGGAACAGCGACCCTTGTCTTCTTCCGGCGTGCCAACAAGAGCTTCCGTCGCTGGCGGGCGGGAACAAACTCAAATATGAATATGAACTGTGACGAAGGTCCCCCGGAGCGGCAACCTGCATCCTCTCTTCCGGATCATTCCCATTCCATACCCGTGGAAAGCCGCGACGTACCGGAATCCCCACAGACGCACCAGGATGCTCTGAATACCGCGATCCATTCGCAATCGAATGGAATCCCATCCGACGTTGTGGAGGAAATGACACCTGCCATCAATCGTATCACTGCGGAAGAGTATCGACGTTACAAACGCAAACAGTTTCGCACATCGCTGCTGCTGTTTCTGGCGACGTGCTTTTCAACGTTTCTTGTTGCCTCCGAGTTTCTTCCGTTGGTGTGGTCGCCAGGTTTCTTCTCATCCGACTTTCGTGAATACGCGAACGCAGAACTCCAAAGAAGCGCAGCACGAACCGGAACGCGTCCGATGTCTTTTCAGGAGGTCATGGGCAAAGCGATCCGGAACGGACTGGAGTATTCAGTTCCATTGATGCTGATCCTTCTCTGTCACGAATTGGGCCACTTTTTACAGGCAGTCCGATACCGGGTACCAGCCTCACTGCCGTACTTTATTCCTTTGCCGCTGCCGCCACTGGGCACCATGGGCGCCGTCATCCTGCAGGGCAGGGGAGTCGCCAACCGAAAGCAAATGTTCGACATCGCAGTTTCCGGACCACTTGCCGGCCTTCTGATCACTTTGCCCGTCTTGTTTTATGGCATACGAACCTCTGAATTCCGCCCGGCATTTGCGATTCAATCCGGCCTGGAGTTTGGAGAACCCATGCTGCTGACGTGGCTGATCGAATGGTTACACCATCCAGCTGGCGAGAACCAAGTCTTTATTCTAAATGGCTACGGTTTCGCTGGCTGGGTAGGAGTTTTCATTACATCCATGAATCTGCTTCCCATCGGGCAGTTGGATGGTGGCCATATTCTGTACACGCTGATCGGCCGAAAGGCGCACTATGTGGCCTATGGCGTCCTGTTGACCGGCGTCGCATTCATGCTCTACACGCGCACCGTCTCTTACATGTTGCTGATCATTCTGCTGATGCTCACCGGGACACGACATCCCCCCACTTCTGACGACAGCATGCCGATTGGGTGGAAACGGCATGCCATTGGCTGGATGACGATGAGCTTTCTCTTAATAGGATTTACACCAAATCCAATTATCATTGAAGACGCACCAAAGCCTTCCGCTCCTGCACAACAAACGTCTCAGGAGCAAATTGCACTTCGTTTTCCGTCATCCGACGGCTCCATGTCCTCCGACTCGAATATCTGAGTTTCCATGTCACACCCAACTCTGGCAAAACAGTTTGTAGCAAACCATGATCGGGCGAAATGGCACGACAAGGCTTTGTGGTTTGTACGTGAAAAGCGAGACCGAATGGCTGGCAGCGTTCCCGAATGGGAGATGCTGCGCGAGACTGCGTCTGCCATCAAGATGCACACCATGTCCCGGCTGCCAGACTATCTTGAGCAGTTCGAAAAGAATGCCGAAGCTCTTGGTGTCCACGTGCACTGGGCAGAGAATGGCGAACAACACAATCAGATTGTGGAGGAGATCCTGAAAAAACACGGCGCAAGAAAAGTCGTGAAGAGCAAGTCCATGCTCACTGAAGAATGCCATCTGAATCCGTATCTTGAAGAACGAGGCTATGAAGTTGTTGATACGGACCTGGGTGAGCGTATCGTCCAGCTTCGAAAAGAAACTCCCAGCCATATTGTCCTGCCTGCCATCCATATCAGAAAAGAAGAGGTCGGGGAGTGTTTTCATGAACATCTGGGCACAGAGAAGGGTGCATCGGATCCAGCCTATCTGACAGAAGCGGCACGCCAGCACCTGCGAGAACGCTTTTGCAATGCTGACGCGGGCATCACGGGGGTCAACTTTGCGATTGCAGAAACTGGCGGATTTGTGGTCTGTACAAATGAAGGGAATGCAGATCTGGGAGTATCTCTTCCTAAGCTGCACATCGCCTGCATGGGAATTGAAAAGTTGATTCCCCGTCTCAGCGACCTGGCGGTCTTTCTCCGGTTACTCGCGCGTTCTGCCACAGGTCAGCCGATCACCACGTATTCGTCTCATTTTCACGGCCCCCAGGAAGGAAGCGAAATGCACATTGTCCTCGTCGACAATGGCCGCAGCGAAATCCTGAAGTCGGGTGAATTCCGGAAAAGCCTGAACTGCATTCGTTGTGGCGCGTGCATGAATACCTGCCCCGTATACCGACGCAGTGGAGGTCACAGTTACGAAGCAACAGTCCCCGGGCCGATTGGATCGATCCTTTCGCCACTGAAGGATGCAGCCAGCCATAGCTCCCTGCCTTTCGCCTGCAGTCTGTGCGGTTCGTGCACAGATGTTTGCCCAGTAAAGATCGACCTTCACCATCAACTGTTCGCATTAAGAAGCGAGCTGGATCGCAAGCACCTGGTGCCGATATCCAAGAAACTGCCGATGAAAATCGCCTCAGTTGTTCTGTCGCGTGCCTGGCTTTTCAATATCACCGGAAGGATGGCCAGAACTGCGCTAAGGCTGAGTCCGCGATTTGCTGTTTACAATGGACTGAACGGCTGGGGAAAACAACGAGAGTTGCCAGAGGCACCGGCAAAGTCATTCCGCCAACTCTACGCAAACCGCAAACGAACGACGCCACAATCCAACCGCAACTCCACTCAGGGAAGTGAATCATGAGCACCGCCCGTGAAGCCATTTTCAAACGTCTTCGAACGGCGCTGCCCCAGTCTTCACCCCTGCCAGAACTTCCAGCGGAGGGTCCCTGGCAAACGTTCGATGATCGTTACTCCCGCTTCAGTGAAGTCCTCGAGTTCGTTGGTGGCACGGCCGTTCGGGTTGCTACGGTAGCCGAAGCCAATACCCATCTGCAGGCTCACCCCAAATGGAACGAGTCCACCGTTCGTTGTTCGGTGGTAGAAGGCCTCGGCGATTCAACATTCGACCTGAACGCAGTTGAAGACCCACACTTGCTCGAAAATGTGGGATTTGCCGTGCTCAAAGGACACTTCGGAGTTGCAGAAAACGGTGCAGTCTGGGTGACAGACAACACCGTCAAGCATCGCGTCCTCTATTTCATCCCTCAATACATCGCAATTGCAATTCCATCAGTCAGCCTCGTGAACAACATGCACGAAGCCTACACGAAGATTTCAGCAAAGGATCATGCTTTCGCCGGATTCATTTCCGGACCGTCCAAAACGGCCGACATCGAGCAATCACTCGTCATCGGCGCTCATGGTGCACGAGCACTGACAGTGTACCTGATTGATGAATGGCCGGCAGAAAAGTAAGTTCGACGCGATAAGCCAATCACCTCAGGGCCACCGCAGTGACGGCGATTTAGCTGGAGAGGTTTTCCATCAGCTGGATACTTGCAGGCCCGACAAGGACCACAAAGATCCCCGGAAAGATGAAAAGGACCAGAGGGAAAATCATTTTCACCGCTGTCTGTTGCGCTTTTTCTTCGGCCATTTGACGGCGTTTCACACGCATCGTGTCGGACTGAACGCGAAGTGCCTGCGAAATTGACGAACCAAAACGGTCAGCCTGAATGAGAATCGCAGCAAGCGCACGGACGTCGTCGACTCCCGTTCGCACGCCAAGATCGTGCAGCACTTCTCGACGCGGTTTTCCCATCTGCATCTGCATGTTGCAGGTCGAAAGTTCCCCGCAGACCTCGGGAGCACCATCCTCCAGTTCTTCTGCGACCTTTCGCATGCCGGCATCAAGTCCAAGACCCGCTTCCACACAAACCACCAGAAGGTCCAGTGCATCGGGAAGCTGAAGAAAGATCTTGGCCTGACGAGAAGACTTCAGAAGCGTCAGACACAGTTCCGGAACATAGAATCCCAATCCGCCGCCAATCACCAGTGACATCCAGGAATTCGAACCCGGGGTGGCAGTCAGGAATCCGTAGCCGCCACCGAACAGTACGCCGGTCACCAGACCAAGAAACTTAATGGCCAGAAAGTTGCGAGGGGCATTGGGGCTGCTGAAACCAGCATTTCCAAGTCGCACCTTCAGAGCACTTTGTTCTGTTTCTGTCTTTGGCTGCAGCGCCTTCGATAGTGCCGGAGCGGCACGTTCAATCATGCTGCTCATCGCGCCTGGCTGTTGTTGCTGCTGCGTACCTTCGCGTCTGGCCCGTGAGAACGGATCACGGATATCTTCCAGCCGTTCTGAGGCACGGGATTTTTGCCTGGAAAACATCGAAGCAACGCCCCAGACACCAAGGAAAATGGCAACGAAGGCAGCAATCGGAATCAGACTTGCAAAATCCATGGCACTGACTTTTCAAAAAACGGCGGACTCTGAGTTCTCAATCAATCAACATAAATTTTGACGTCAAATCAGACTTTGATATCGACGATCTTCTTAATTGCGATGGCACCAAGCACTTGCATGAAGATCGCCGCATACATCATTTTCTGCCCAGTCGGATGCTCGAACAGCACCATCACGTAGTCAGGATTGATGTAATACACTGCGAAGAACAGAGCGACTGGCAGACCCATCAGTACCACACCGCTGATTCGACCTTCGCCGGTCAGTGCTTTCACCTGCCCAAGCAACTTGAAGCGTTCGCGAACCAGGAAACTGATCTTGTTCAGAATCTCGGCGAGGTCGCCCCCAGCCGTACGCTGAATGGCAACCGCAGTTACGAAGAATTTGAGGTCCAGGTTTGGCACCCGCAGAAGCATGTTTCGAAGTGCCTGTTCCAGCGGAATCCCAAGATTCTGCTCGTCATACACAGTGCGAAATTCCGTCGAAATCGGTGCTGGCATTTCAGAGGCAACAACATTCAGGCCCGAAGCAAGACTGTGTCCGGAACGCAGAGCGCGTCCCATGAGCTCGAGGGCATCCGGGAGCTGTTTTTCAAAACGCCGGAATCGACTGCGACGACGCAGCAGCAGCCAGAGCCAGGGGGTGCAGAACCCACCGACAGCACCCAGAGGAATCATCGGAGCAGGGGCTCTTGCGATCATCGTGAACATGGCCCCCAGCGCTGCGGCTCCTGCACACGCGCCAAGGAAGTGTTCAAACTTCAGTGGACAATCTGCCTGGCGAAAGAACATCGGCAGAGACGCAAATCTTTTCACAATCGCGTTGACAAGACCGTTAGCCCCGTCCAGGCCATCGCGAATCAATGAGTCTGCAATCTCTTTGCGACTCGGTTCGGCCGCACCGGTAAACGCAGCCAAACGCGCCTCGAGGTTCGAATCCCCTCCGGCAGTAAGGATCTGGCCGAGACCGAAAACGAGCGCAAGCACGCCGATAAAGGCAGCTCCCATGTAGATCAGTGTTGGATCCATAGTGGTCCCCAGTTTTTTCGATTCCGTCGAAGAGCCAGTTGCAACGTAAAACAATTCATCAACAGAGAGAGATCATTAGCCGAACGATTCCTGACTAAGGCGTTCGCATTGTCCGTTGGGCAAACAACCCTGATGGCAGACGAACACCGGCTGATTCGAGCTGTTCGATGCACTTCGGACGAACACCCGTCGATTCGAAATGCCCGAACGCTTTGCCGTTTTCGCCAATACCGTCCTGTATAAACTTAAAGATGTCCTGCATAACAATCGTTTCACCTTCCATGCCCACAACCTCTGTAATATAGGTCACTTTACGCGGCCCGCCCTGAAGGCGATTCGCCTGAATGATCAGGTGAACGGCAGAGGAAATTTGTTTTCGAATGGCCGAAAGCGGTAATTCAATACCGCTCATGTTAATCAGCGTTTCAATACGAGAGATTGCATCACGTGGATTGTTGGCGTGCACTGTTGTCAAAGAACCATCGTGACCAGTATTCATCGCCTGAAGCATGTCCAGCGTTTCACCACCTCGACACTCGCCGATGATGATCCGGTCCGGTCGCATACGAAGGGCGTTCTTGACAAGGTCGGTGGCGGTCACTCGCCCTTTGCCTTCAATATTTGGAGGACGAGTCTCCAGTCGCAGCACGTGTTCCTGCTGCAATTGAAGCTCCGCCGCGTCTTCGATGGTGATGATTCGATTCTCGTTCGATATGAAGCTTGAAAGCGTATTCAGCAGTGTGGTTTTACCAGAACCAGTACCTCCGCTGATGATCATATTCAGACGAGCCTTCATCCCGCCTTCAAGGAACATGACCATCTCGGGCGTGAACGCACCAAACTTCAGCAGGTCTTCCAGTGTCAGCGGATTTGACCCGAAGCGACGAATCGTCAGCGAAGGACCGTCAAGTGCCAGAGGCGGGATGATTGCATTCAAACGCGAACCGTCCGGCAATCGCGCGTCCACCATCGGAGAGGTTTCGTCGACGCGGCGACCGACCTTGGAGACGATGCGGTCAAGGATCTGCAACAGGTGATCGTTGTCGCGGAACGTAACATCAGACTTCTGAATTCGTCCTCCTTTTTCGATGAAGACGTGCTTTGGGCCGTTGATCATGATGTCCGCAACGCCCTCTTCCTTCAGGAGCAGTTCCAGCGGACCGAAGCCAAACGCCTCATCAAGAACCTCTTCCACCAATCGTTCACGCTCGGAACGATTCAGCATCGGATTCTCGGTATCGCAAAGGTGCTCGACTACGACGCGGATCTCACGTCGCAGGCTATCGCCTTCCAGTTCCGAAAGACGGGTCAGATCCAGCTTTTCAACCAGCTTGCCGTGAATGTGCGACTTAAGTGTTTCGAAATCGTTCGTGCTTGATCGAGACGTCTTAACAGGGGCAATCATTTCGATGGAACTCCGTGTGCGGTAACCAGTTTCTACTTTCCCCGGCAGTCTCCGCGTTCTTCCTGAACGTTCGGACAGACCACGCCAATAATGGCGATACTGGAGAATAGGTCACGGATTCCGGCATGACGGCATGAACGTTCCGATTTGTTGCCGTAGCTCCACAGTTGAACCCTGAATTATGCACCAATTGGATTCGGTTGGATGGAATGTATTGATTCTTATTGACTGCGCACGAAAAAACCCGTCCCCGGAATTGCCCGGGGACGGGTCTCAAGTCATATGAACAGAAACAGGCAGAATTGCCAGCCTCCCGCCTGGCAGCCTGTTGAAAAACGGGACCAGCTCGAGCAGAAGACCTTAAAACACTGCGGTTTACGGCCGTGCAGCGTGCCTGCCCCGATTCTTCAAGGGACAGCTAGCGAGCTTCCTCTTCCTGTCCGAGACGGATAATCATTCCGCCACCACTGCCACCACCACGCGAAGGGTTGAGAATGTAATCGGCATCCAGAGCCTTCTCAATCCTTGACTTCGCCTGAGACAGGTGAGCCGTTGTGTATGGATCGTGACGATCAGCCGCAGCGGCCTGGGCCGATTCAATCTTTTTGAGAATCTGTCGCAACTGTTCTGACGCGAGCATGGAAATCGCGCGCTCGGCAGAATCGGCAGCGTTGGCGGGCATATTCAGATCGATCAGTCGCTGCATGTGCTCGCGTTGAAGATTCAATCGCAGGCTTGAAATGAAAGGCTTGCGGGCGGTGTATTCTCCCTCAGCCTTGGCATCCAGCTCGCTCCAGATTTCATTGGTCAGTGTCTGAAGCAGTTCCGGCAGCGTCAGGCTGTCCTGATCAGCCGGAATACGAAACTCGTTGTCGTAAACACGCTCCAGCGTCGTAGGATTCATGATTCCAGTCAGCATGGAAGCCTGAATCCCCATGATCCGATCGTGAATTGGCCACGTAGAATCATTGAAGGCAGAACGTGGGTTATCCAGCCACTTATCAAGTCCCATGGCTGTCACGAGTTCAGACGACAAACCAAACGCTTCATCCTTGAATGCATTGTTGATCACGAAGCGAAGGGCGGTCCGCTGCTGCTCAGCCGGTACTACGTTAATTGGCATTCGGCCGTTGGGATCGCCTTTCTTATCGCGGTTGACGAAGGCACCACCCAGCCAGTTGGACATCATCGAAAGTGATTTTGTCTGCAGGCTCAGTGTCAGTTCGTAGCCGTATCGAACACGGTCCCAGCTATCCCCGTCTTTGATGAACGAGCTAAGCAGTTTTTCGCGGTGATGCTTTGCAAGCCTCATTTGATTTTCGGCGTAGTCCACAGGATCCTTGCTGAAGTCATAACGGCGAGCCAGTGGGTCCGGTCCTGAAGTATCTTCATCTGTGGCGTAAACCAGCTCGGGCTCCGCGACGCGAGCAAGTACCGGCTTCGTGTCACCGAATGTGTAACCGTACTCGATGGCCCACATGTCATAGGGACCAATGCCCGTCATACAGTAGTCGCCCTGGATCTCGCCGGCCCCCAGATTGATGTTCGTGCCGATGTAGTCCATCACCGAACCTGCCAGCGGCTTCTTCCCTTTCACTTTTTCACTGTTGATTTCGGCGAGTGTGTAGACGCTGGAGGCTTTGAAGTTGTGTCGAAGACCGAGAGTGTGACCAACTTCATGTGCGACGAGATGCGCAATCAGAGGACCAACGAAAGATTCAGGCATGCCGTCGAGCATCTGCTCTTTCGGCTCATCTTTTTTCTTGTCCTCTTCCTTCTTCTCTTCTTTCTCTTCGTCAGCCTTCTCCCCCTTGTCGTCAGCATCCATCAAGGCCAGAGTCATCTGCATCAGGGCCAGGTCGAAACCCATTCCATCGGCCGCCATACACATGCCATTGACCTGAGATTGACGTCCCATCAATCCATCAAATTCATTGCGACCAATCATGCGAGGATCACCGGACGCCAGTGGATGCCCAACAAACGGCATCGCGGACTGACGAGCAATTTCCTGCTGAATAGACTGCCGTTCAGAAGGGGGCGCCAGTCGAATACGAGGATCCCAGGTGGGATGTTCCGCAAGCCAGGCCAGCGTGTCCGGGCCAAACCCTTCCATGGCAACTTTAGGCAGCGATTCCGTGAATTCCTTTTGATAGTGACGAATCCAGCCATCCGTCAGAATGATATCCGCATCCAGAATCTGTCCGGTCAGAGGATGGACTCGGCTTGGGCCGATGGCTGTTCCAATGTCATTGTTTAACCAGCGGACAAAGTTGAAGTTCACGTCCTCAGGATCTTTGTCCATGTGAGCTTTGGACGTGGCATCCTGGTAGTACACTTCGATCGCGTCAGAAATCCCGACGTTTTCAAAGGCCTTGTTCCACGAAATAATGCCTTCCCGAACCCAGCGACGATAACGTACCGGAGTCGTGTGCTCGATGAAGAAAACGATGGGTTCCTTCGGCGGACTGATCTTCAACTTGGGATCAGCCTTCTCAAGGTGCCAGCGATTGATGTAACGGATCGAAGTTTCGCGGTCGTTGTATTTGGCGAGGTCTGTGTAATTCGTCGTGAAGTACCCCACACGGGTGTCAGCTTCGCGAGGCTTGTAGCCCGTGCTGTCAGGAATGTCACTAATTGAGTAGTGCGCGGTCTTCAGCAACCCACCATTTGTCGGAATCTCGAACGCGATTTCAACATTGTTCTCAAACGCCTTGGCCGTCGCAATTTTGAACATGTTGTTCCGAACCATCGTGGGATTCGGACTGACATCAAATCCGAAAAACTGATTGGCCCGACCAACAAGCATCGCATCCATATCAATGACAGGTCCGCCACCCGGCCCAATGGTCACGATAGGGACCTCGAGCAGTACTCGATCCGTGAACAGACGCTTCACTGAGGACTCAGCCTCTTTGTCTCCATTTGCCCGGATGCTGATATTGGGTTCAATCAGCGCAAGATGCTTGTCATATCGACGCCAGTAGACGTAGTACTCTCCGGCCTGCAGGCCGGCATAGGTTTCGCCACTGGCAACCGTTAATGCAATGAAATACTTCTTGGACGCAAATGTCCGCGGCAATTCCGCGAGCATCTGATTGTCTTTGGCCCGAGTCCAAAGCGTATACATCGGGGTGATGTTCGCCTTGGTGACCACCTTCTCATACCCCTCCAGGACCTTTGCGTGTGGCGGGAACTCCGGAGGCGAACCTCCTTCCTGAGCAATAGTGCTGACGGACATCGCACACAGCGCTGCCGACAGAAATGTGGCCGGTTTCAGCCAGCAAAACAGCTTGCAAACCATTTTTGCCCTCTTCTCGAAGTGCGTAGAAACGAATAGTTCAGGGGCCATCGTTCCGCGTTTGCCAATGTCAGATGTCGATCTCACTGCAAAACGACGACGATCGCACAGGACGCAGGCTGCCCCGGGCTCTCAGAGCCTCCAGTCCAGCAATTCTACCTGTTTTCTAATGACGCGGAAGCTTCGCTCACCTGGTTTCGGCTCGATTCGCCAGGCTGCGGACATCCGCAATGCATGACAACCACAGCAGTAAAACCTACCGATCCTTTCCAAATTCCTGTAACCGCAGTTTGCGATACGACCGGAAACGGTATTTGGCAAAAAAACCGCAAGAGCAAGTTCAACACCGGCCTGTATTCAAAATGCACAGGACAACAGCAGCACGAAGATGTTGGCTGGAAGACTCTATTCCCCAGACTTTACCACAACCGCCGAAACTGCATTCACACCGCACAATACCCGAACTCCGGTACCAGCGCAAGAGTCCCTGGTGCGCAGCATGGCCAAAGCTTCCACCGTTGTTGGAGAGCTTTGTTGCCACGAACTAATCTTCCCAAGTGCCTCACCGTCAACCGACTGGACAGAGGCACCCGTCCAGTCGAATTGGCTGATGTCACCCGAATCCAGAGTGAGCCGACGAATGCATTTGTTGACGTGGCCCATTGCATCAATTCGCGCAATCGGCTCCTGACCGAGATAGCAACCTTTTGAGTAGCTGATCGACCTCTTGTTGCGATCGGCTTCCGGAGCCATCGTATCGCTCAACAAATCGATACCGAATACTGGCAGTCGATCCCTGATTCGCAGCAGGTCGAACCGGGGGTACCCCGCGAGCATTATTCCTGATGCCATCCAATCCTGGAGAACGGAGACCACATCCTCCTCAGGCAAACTGAAAATCACGGCTTCCCCTTCACTCAGGGAGGGTTTCAGCCAGCGAATTGAACCATGAAGGCCATTGATTACAGATTGACCACAGGAGTTTGCCAAAGCGTTTGCCGCCTCCGTGTTTTGTGACGCCACCAGCGCATCCTGAATGCGGGTTCCACAGATCGCAAAGCCAGCCACCGGCGTGGAAAGAGTTTCTACGGCTACATCATCCATAATGATGTATTTGTTCAGATGTTCGCACAAGGCCCCTGCATCCGGATTGAGCATCCAGATTTCGTGTTCCGCCTCGCCAGCAAGTATCCAGCCGTGGGCCAGCACTCGCGCTTTCGCATCCGTAAAAAAAGCCTCGCACGATTGTCCAGGGGAAAGTGCCTTCACATTGTTGGTACAGAAATTATGCAGGAATCGCGCACAGTCGCTCCCGGTTGCACGGAGCCGAGTAAACAGCGGCAACGGAACCACAA
This sequence comes from Planctomycetaceae bacterium, assembly GCA_041398825.1. Classification (NCBI taxonomy): domain Bacteria; kingdom Pseudomonadati; phylum Planctomycetota; class Planctomycetia; order Planctomycetales; family Planctomycetaceae; species Planctomycetaceae bacterium. The sequence continues at coordinate 143,455 of JAWKTX010000011.1, forward strand.
CGGCGTCTGACCCTGCCTGGTTTTGCGAACCGGCCATATCCTCGGCCTTTTCACCAGCGTTGCCACCAAAGTGATGGAATGCCGTTTCTCCGAGGACAAGTGGCCCCTCAACACCACCTTGTTCAACCAACCACTTTTTTACGGTTTCGGACGTTTTCATTCGTTTTCTTTTTTCGCAGGCGCAAGGTATTCAAGGCGGCGTTTGACGGCATCAAACCGGGCATATCCATCGGGAATGATAGATGGCTCTACCGTCACTGGCCACTGGCTCATCGCTGCGAAGGGATGATTCGGGAAGCCCCAGGTACCAACATCGTGCAACAACGCGGCACTATTCAGAATCAATCCGGCCTCAATATCGGACGTGGACCCGGAAATGGCTGCACTCAGAAATTCCCTGGGATCCGCCAGACCACTCAGACCAAGAAATTCGGCGGCCCGACAGCGGACAAGGACAGACGCGTCGTTTCGGGCAATCGTCAGCATATCGTCTTTCAGGCTGCGGACATGATTCCAGCCAAACTGCGAACCAATGGCGGTTGTACTGATGACGCCCCAGTAACGTTCCAGCCAATCTTCCGATGCGCGCGCGGCGGCGAGTCGATGCAGTACTGAAGACACCTCAACGGCCTGTCCGGATTTGATGGCGTCCCCAACATGAAGCGGCGCATCAGCGATATCGGCAAGTCGGGAGATCTTCGCCTGATTCGCCTGTCCAAATTCCACAGGATGTTGGAACGCTTCTCTGGCGAGTTCACTTTCAGGTACAAAACTGAGATCAGGTAACGTGCGAACAATTTCACCCAATCGTGTTCGCAGCATCAATAACTGCGATTTGAAGTTCGGGTCATTTGCCAGATCACTCGTCTCGTGGGGATCCGCGTTCAGATCAAATAACTGTTCTGCCGGGCGCGGAGAGAAAAACTGCTGCTGAACAGCATTCAGTTTTCCGTCCTTTGACAATTGACGCCATTCACGAAATGCAGCATTCAGATAACGATAGTTGTTGTGCAGGCTGTCGATATTGAACGGCTGATAGTTTCGGATGTATTTGAATCTACCTTTCCGCAGAGTCCTCACGAAATCATATTTCTCATCGAAGCGATCCGCATATCCGAACGCTTCATCGCGTTCATCAACATCTTCGGATCTGACGTTCCTGCCCAGAAATGGCCGACCGTCGATTCCCTCTGGCAATTCAATATCAGCGAGACTTAACACAGTGGCGCCGAAATCGATGAAGCTCACAAAGCCATCGACGCGTGATGGCAGGTCGCGATCAACTAAATGCTTCCATCGTTCAGGCACACGAATCACAAGTGGCACATGCAGCCCACTCTCATAGGCATATCCTTTCCCTCGTGGAAGCACGCCCCCATGATCTCCGAAGTAGAAGATGAAGGTATCTTCGAGCAAACCATCGCTTTTCAGGCGATCCACCACGTTTCCAATTTGCTGGTCGACCTGCTGGATCCGGTCCAGATACCGAGCATACGTGTATCGAAACAACGGGGTGTCAGGGTGATACGGAGCGAGCGTGACACTGGCGGCAGAATGAACCGTGGGCCTGTCATCCACATCGGCATCCGGGAAATGCAAACTACTTTCGTGCGTGGTCGCGAAACTCTGCATGTAGAAAAAAGGTTGTCCTGCGGATCGCCCACCCCACGTTGCCTTCCTGGACGAATCGTCCCAGACTCCGGATCCTTCAGTGGCATTGTAATCCTTCTTGTTGTTGTTCGCCGTGTAATATCCTGCCTGACGCAAGAGTGCAGGAAACATTTGCACACCATCCGGCATTGGCACCGATACTGCTTTTCGGTGAAACTGGGTCCCAATTCGTGGACCAAGGCAGGACGTGATCAGAGTCGTCCGAGCAACGCTGCATACGGGTGCGTTTGAGAATGCGTGATTGAATGTCAATCCGTGATTGGCCAGCTCTGAAATCCTGGGCGTCGCTGCACCTGAGGGATCATAGATCTTCAACCAGTGTTTCGAGTTATCTTCGGAAATCAGCCACACAATGTTCGGTTTGTCTGCGGCTGTCGGTTCTGGATTTTGTCCGCAGCCGGGCGCTGCAAGGGTTGTTGTCGTCGCAAAAATCATGCATGCAACCAATGCGGTCCCGGACACAACTCCGCGAATTCCTCGTAACGCCATGCCGTACCTTTGCCAAAACTGACCCATCGTCTTAACTTTCCACTCGCATGCTTCAGAGAGCATCTCACGTCGATCAATCATTCATTACGCCTGCACATTAGTAGCCGAAGTATGAGATCTCATCCCCATCGTGGCAAATCGTCGAAACAATCACTCAGGCTGGAAGGACAACCTTCACATCAATGGTACGGTCGGGACGAATCAGACCGAAAGGGTCCCTGGGAGTTTACTCTTTGCGGTGAGCTCAGCGATAAACAGGGCGAACTCATCAATAGCCTGACAGATGTCCCGCGGGGAAGTCGCGGGATCCTGTACTTCGATTCCTGTGGAGGCAGCGTTTACGCGGGGCTCGCCGTTGCAACGCTCATTCGTCTTCGGCGCCTTCAGGTGACCGGTGTCGTCATCGGAGAATGCTCATCGGCAGCCCTTCTCAGTTTTTCGGCCTGCAAACGCCGCTTTGTAACGCACCAAAGTACTTTGCTTTTTCATCCAATGCGCTGGCAGTCAGAAGAAGACGTCAAGCTGGAAGAGGCGACAGAGTGGGCACGGCACTTCAAATTGCTGGAAAACAGCCTGGACGACGTTCTGGTCCGTATGTTTGGCATCTTAAGAGAAAAGTTGCACCTCTGGACTCGTCCCGGGCGTTTTGTCACCGGTCCCGAGCTGGCGGAAGCTGGCCTGGCAACGCTGATCGACGCATTCGAGGACGAAGACTGCTGGAAACAACTCACGGGCGGCTGAATCTCCGATATTGCACGCCCAGCCCCGTCTCATTCACGGAATTCTGGCCGATTCAACGCGGCTTATGCTTCCCGAGACCAGGATATCGTGAGAAATTGTCCGGCATTCAATTGCCGACGGATTCTTTTTGAAGACGCATCCCTCTTCCACAACTGTTGTGGGGCGGAAATCAACTGATACAGCGTCATGACTTTGCGATGGGCTCAGCCCTGCCAGGAAACACTTTGGACGTTCTTGCGGAAACAACTTTCGATGCGTTGGAGCTGTGTGATTCAACGCTGAAGCAGCTGAAGAAAATCGGATACAAACAGCCAAGCCCCATTCAGGCTGCGTTCATCCCTGTTGCACTCACCGGGAAAGACGTCATCGGACAGGCCCGGACAGGAACGGGCAAGACGGCAGCCTTCATGCTGCCAACGCTCGAAGTAGTGGACGTTGGCCGGAAAAGAGTTCAGGTGCTGGTGCTCGCACCGACGCGCGAACTGAGCGAACAGGTGCACGCAGAGTCTGTCAAGTTTTCCGGTGATGACGCATTGAAATTCGCGCTTGCCGTTGGCGGACGCCCAATTCACCGCCAGGTCGACGCAATCCGTGCGGGGGCTCAGATCGTCATTGGGACACCGGGGCGAGTCATTGACCTGATGCGTCGAGGTGCACTTAACCTGAGTGCCGTCGAAACGGTCATCCTGGACGAAGCGGACCGCATGCTGGACATCGGCTTTCGTCCGGACATCGAAAAAATTCTGCGTGGATGCCCGGCGGAACGACAGACGCTGCTCTTATCCGCGACGATGGCAGAACCGGTCGAACGACTTGCCAGAAAATATATGGTCGATCCTGAAATGGTCGACCTGTCCGAAGATCGCGTCGTCGTCGATACCATCGAGCAGTACTATGTGACCGTCGACGAGGACCGAAAGCGACAACTGCTGCTTCGCGTACTTGCACAGGAACTGCCTCGCCAGGCAATCGTGTTCACCCGCACAAAACGAGGGGCCGACGCACTTTACGACATGTTTTCCCGTCGACTTAAATCGAATCGCGTTGCCGTTATTCATGGCGATTTGCCGCAGCGACGACGTGATCGAGTCATCAAAGAGTTGCGATCGGGACAATTACGACTCCTGATCGCCACGGACGTGGTCGGACGCGGAATTGATGTCAGCGGCATCTCCCACATTATCAACTACGACATTCCGGAATACTGCGACGACTATGTCCATCGTGTTGGCCGCACCGGTCGTATGTCCTCCCACGAATCCGGGCGAGCGATTACCTTTGTTCGACTTGATCAGGGTGGCGAACTGACCAATATCGAGAAGCGAATCAATACCGTCCTGCCGGAATACATCGTCGAAGGCTTCGACGCATTCCGACGCAAAGAGCGAAAGAGCCGTTCGATCCGAAAATTCGGCAGCTAGTTCCAGGCTCCCGTTCAGTAACGGCGATCCGCTGGCAGTGACTCGAATCCGCATCTTTTTTTGTCCGTTGAAAAACCGGGACAGGCACGCAGGACGACTCGAAACCGTCGTGTTTTAAGGTTTCCTGCTTGAGCCAGTCCCGTTTTTCAACAGGCTGGTAAGATAGCGCAAACGTCCGCTTCCGCATCTGTATAGCACAAACGTTCCAAGATTCTTCAGCATGCCTGTCGGCCAGACTGGTGATGATGCAGTGAGCTAACCGCCTTCCGACTCCTGGCAGAGAAAGTGACGAAGGCCCTCAAGGACCCCGCTCGTCGCAACCTGCCGGGAGCAGTAGAGGGCGTCGTGCGTGCCCTGATGTTTATGGTACGCAATAATCTCCTCTGCCATTGTTCGGGGAGCATTCGCCACGACGATTGCCTTGTGACTGGACGCTAATGCAGCTCGATCGTTACCCGAATCTCCCGCAAAGATCAGTTGATCGTGCCGTAGGCCTGTCTGCTCGCACCACCAGTGCAGACCGAAGGCTTTGGAGACTCCTTTCGGAAGAATATCCAGCAGTCCAACTCCATTGAATGGGTCCACGCTGGCCACCAAATCGAATGGCAGTCTTCCCTGCTGAATCTTTGCCTTCAATCGATTCACGGAAACGTCCAGCGTTGAGGAATCCAGGTAAAAACTGAGTTTGAACATTCCCTGTTTCTCGCGTTCCTGCAATTTCAGTGATCCGATGGCAGCCGCAGCAGCAGCAACCTGCTGCTGATCCATATCACTCGCAATCTGCCGCAATCGCTCTGTGTAAACCGAATCAATCTCGTACCCCGAAGGACTCCGTCTCCAAAAGGTCGTGCCAACATCGCAGAGCATGCATTCAGGTCGAGGCAACTGATGCTGATCGATTGCCGCCATGACCGATTCAAAATGTCGGCCGGTTACAAATATCAGATCCATTTGATGCCGATGAAGCAGCGCACACAGCTTTTTCAGATCATCGATGTTCTCTTTCCGGTCCGCCAATGGAATGAGCGTTCCATCAAGGTCCGTTGCTAGGGCTTTTATCCGTGGCACAGAATCCTCACTTCAAACGTAACAGGCCGATCTAACCGTAGCGTACGGGTTCAGCGTCGGGGTCAACTACACGCGTTCCAGCCACAGGATCTGATAGGCATCAAGATTCAGGGGTTCCGAGGTCGGATACTCAACTTCGCTGATCGCATCGCGGAAGAATCTTCCCATCCCTGCAGTGCGAAGATAATTGCCCGGAAGCTGACACTGTTCTTCACTGAAATTTGCCAGAACAACCAGACGATTGCCTTCGTGGGCGCGGACGAATGCAAGAACCCGAACTTCATGGGAATCAAACAATTCCATCTGCGCGCCGTGCAGGGCAGGTAGATTCTGTCGCAGAAAAATCATGCGTTGCAATGAACGAAAAATCCTGTTCCGAATGACACCTTCAGTCGACTGAACGTCTTCTCCCAGATCCTCAAGAAACTGCCACTGCATTTTCGGTCGGTGGACCCAACGGGTATCACCGGCCTTCGCCGGGTCCTTCACGAAGTCGTAATCGTTCAGCATTCCCCATTCTTCTCCCAGATAGATCAGGGGGATACCTCCGATACTCAATGTGATACCGTGTAACAACAGGATTCGCCGGACGGCCAGTTCTTTCAGCTCGGGGTCATCCAGTTCAATCGCCTGCTCCAGTCCGGCAAGTGACGCCAGTGTGCCTGAAATCCGCATGTCCCCTGTCTTGGGGTCGTGCTGAAACGGAACTCCGCGAGCAAACGATCCTTTGAACTGCCCGGTGTAGAACTCATTCAGGAATCGGCGATGATCGTAACCATTGATCCCTATTTCCGCGGCATCCTGATCATCGAACGTCCACCCAATATCATCGTGGCACCGCAGATAGTTGACCCAGGCAGTCCCCTCAGGCAGTCGATATCGATGACTTAACGTCTTGACCAGCAGAGACGTCTTTCGAGTAGCAAGTGATTCCCACAACAACGCCATGAGTGTTGGGTTGTAAGAAATCTGGCATTCCCGCACAGAGATATACTTCACCACTTCATCCGGATGAACAATCGCCTCCGACTTGAAGACCAGAGAGGGCGCTGCGATCCGTGCCATCAGATTAAATGCCTGGATCAGGAGATGAGCTTCCGGCAGGTTTTCACAACTGGTCCCCATTTGCTTCCAGATAAAAGCGACAGCATCCAGACGCAGCACGTCGACTCCGGTGTTGGCAATGAACAGCATTTCTTCTGCCATGGCTCGGAATACAGCCGGATTGTGATAATTCAGGTCCCATTGAAAACTATTGAATGTGGTCCAGACCCACGCAGACATTTCGTCGTGTCGCGTAAAACTTCCCCGACGCACCGTCGGGAAAATATCCCGAAGAGTGGCTTCGTACTGATCAGGCAAACGGCGATCAGGAAATATGTGATAGAACTCCTGATACTCCCGAACACCTGCCTGCGCCTGCATCGCCCATTCATGGTCTTCTGATGTATGGTTAAAGACAAAATCGAGCACGAGCGAGATGCCCGCCGCTCTCAGGTCGTCAGCAAGTAACCGCAGATCTTCGATGGTGCCAAGTCGAGGGTCGACAGATCGGTAGTTGCTGATCGCGTAGCCACCATCATTGTCACCGGGGCGAACGGCGAATAAAGGCATGAGATGTAAATAGGTCAGCCCCAGTTTCTGAAAATAACCAATATGCTCCCGCAGCCGCCCGAGATTCTCACTGAACAAATCCACGTACAGGGCACCACCGACAACGCACTGAGACTGAAACCATTCCGGATCATTTATCCGCTGGCGATCGAGCTCTCTCAACGAATCCGATCGGTGGCAAAACGCCTGCGCAGCCGTCACCAGCACCTGCTCGACGTGAAAGAAGAAATCGTAGCGGTGCCCATAGAGATGAAGCAGAATTCTGAACAAGTCCTTCCAATGCTGGCGCAAACGCACATCGAATTCACGCTGCAGGGCAATGTCGTCCAGTTCCTGCCAAACAATTTGCAGGCGGGGATTCAATCGCTGAAGTGTCAAATTCGACTTGAAAGCAAGATCATCCGAAGACTCTGCCGATTCTGTTCCGGGGTCAGTCGATCCAGTCATTGGGGATCACAATATCATTCATAAACTGGTAGTACTCGATACCTTCGAGCACACCAGAGGCATGGGGGGTTGAAGCAAAATAGATTCGGGGGCGTTTCCGAAGATGTTCCAGCTCGCTGCTGTAGTTCGAAACGACGACTCCCAGAGTCTTTCCAAGCAGCATGCCGGCATCATTACCGGAATCGCCAGCCACAAGGACCCGTTCCGGCAGAAAGCCCCATTTCCAGAGCAGGTGCCGAATCGACAAATCCGCTCCACCACGAACGGGGATTACATCCAGGTACATACCAAGTGACAACACCACCTTAGCCCGCAACCCGGCCTCGCGCAGTAATTTTCGAATCGCTGCAGGTTTCGGCGCGAGCGAAGTGTCCACTTCATAACAGACTTTATAGGGCCCCTGATGCTCTTCCGGTTGTGGAAATACGCCGGGCAATCGATCCAGCACCTTCCGCACCTCATCGGGTTCCCATGCATCACCGATCTGCTTTTGCCAGGTCAGATCGGGCGTTAAACTCTTCCCATAGTGCAGACCAGTCCCGGAGTCTGTTGAGAGCACGTCCGGAACCGGAATTCCAAGTTCCTCAATCAGATTCATTGCGCTTTCAAGTGTTCTTCCGGTGGCGATTCCAAATCCAACGTTCTCGACGTCCTGAACGACGGACATGAGCCGGTGTAGTGCCTCATCGTCTCCTGTCAGGGTATTGTCCAAATCCGTGATAATCAGCCGATCAAAGGCCGGCAATTGTCGATGCTTAGCGCGTTCTGAAGCCGCAACCGGGGTCTCCGAATGCTGCACAATGTCTCGAACATCCCTCAGATAACGATCGACGTGCTTGCTCCAGCTGTAATGCTCCCGCGTTCCGGTGATCCCGTTTGCGGACCATTCGTCCCATCGCTTCGGTTCACACAGAACTCTCAGCAGCGCCTTCTCGATGTCTTTTTCTGACAGCGGGTCTACCAACAATCCATTTCGACAGTTCGCAATGATGTCCGTGGGACCGCCATCGTTCGTGGCCACAATGGGAACTCCACTGGCCGCTGCTTCAAGCAGAGTGAGCCCGAACGGTTCCGTTAGCGCTGGATTGATAAAGACGCCCCGTCCCTGTGCAGCCAGTCGATAAAGATCCGGCACATCGGACGGTGAATGCGATTTGGGGTACGCGACCAACCCATACAGATCGAAACGATCGATCAGGTAAAGTACATTGTTCAGGACGGACTGCTGTGACTTGGGAAGTTCCCGCAGGTCTTCGCGAGTCCCCATCACCAGAACCAGGTTCGCGGCCTCCTGAAGACGTTCACTTCCACCATACACACGCACCAGCATTTCAAGGTTCTTGCGTTCATCCGGCCTTGCCATTGCAAGGATCATCGGTTTGCCCGGATTTCGCAGAAAGCAGCTCAATTCTTCCGCAATCCGAGGTGGCTGCCAATTGCTGTCTGCAGGACGGAATGCCGACAAGTCAACACCCGGCGGTATCACTTCCATGCGATCCGGCTGGTAGTGATCGTACAGTTCGTACTGTTGCTCAACTTCCTGATTTGTACTCGTCACCACCATCGAAGCGGTTTCAAGAGACGTTTCCTCTGCCTCGACACGCGTTAGAAATCTGTACCTGCGTTCCAGTACCTGTGGATCACTGTTGTCGAGCGCCAGGCGTTGCCGTTTCACACGCCCGAGAGAATGCCCTGTGAAGACAAAAGGGATATGCAGGAGTCGCGACAACTGAGCTCCGGCGAAGCCTGCATCTGCATAGTGCCCGTGAATCAGGTCCGGCAGCCCATGCTTTCGGAAATGGACAAGCGCCTGATCAATGAACAGCTCCAGGTACGGCCACAACGACTCCTTACGCAGATAGCGTTTCGGCCCGAACGGAATTCGCACAAGCCTCGCCTTCTCCCCAATTCGCTCTTCGAGCTGTGCGTACTGTGCGTCGACTCGACGATCGATCACCTGTCGCGTAATTAACTCGACTTCGCGAACTTCATCGCGTCTCCCAAGTTCCTCCGCCAGTTCGAGAACATAGCGGGTTTGACCGCCAGTGTCAGAGTCGCGGCCCAGTTCAGGTTCATGCACACGGATCAAACCGTGAAGACTTAAGAGCGTGATCTTCAAACCATTACCCGTCGACACGGTTGGTGGTTCCTTTCGATCTGTTTTCATCCGACAGCTCAGAATTCTGGCCACGGCCAGTTCTGCATCGAACGTCTGACTCGAAGCTCAACCCATTATTAACTTGAGTCGCTCACTGTCAGAAGTAGGTAAGAGCGGGATTTTGATGTGCGCGATGGACCCGACTGATCAGCTGGCACTGTCGCGCACTTTCAAAAGCCGTTTTAGACACGCGAGTCCATTTGACCAGCATCTGGACCTGTCGATCTGAAAAGAAAACCAGTTAATTCGACAAATCACAGATCCGGGGTGAACATCTATCCCCAAAAACACACGCCGCGGATTCCGGCCCGGTTGACAGAGAATGCCCCTGCTGCCGAGGCCAGGGCATTTCATCAGCGATCTTCTACTTCACCCAAATCGACTTGATATTGGTGAATTCTCGGATCCCAAACGCACTCAACTCCCGACCGTAACCAGAATCCTTGACACCACCAAAAGGCATCCTCGGATCAGACTTAGTGACTTCATTCACGAAGACTGACCCTGATTCCAACTGCGGCAGAAGGTCAGAGACACGATCGACGTCTGCCGTCCAGATGCTGGCCCCCAATCCGAATCTTGACTGATTTGCGAGATGAATGGCCCGTTCGGCTGTGTCGAAAGGAGTCACAGCCGCAACGGGTCCGAACAGTTCTTCATCGAATGCAACCATGCCCGGAGTCACATTTGAAAGCACCGAGCAGGGATAAAAAGCCCCGGCGCCGTCCGGAATCCTGCCCCCCAGACGTAATTCTGATCCCTGCCGGATTGACTGCTGTACCTGCTTATGAAGTTCATCCCGCAAGTCACGTCGTGCCTGCGGTCCGAGCTGCGTTGATTCGAGCAGTGGATCGCCAGGCGTCAGCTTTTCCATCCCTTCAATCATGGCCTCCACGAATTCATTGTAGATCCGCTCATGAACCAGAAAACGCTTGGCCGCGATGCAACTCTGGCCGCTGTTCATGGTTCTCGCCGCAACCGCAGCCTCTGCTGTGGACAGGATGTCAGCATCCTCAAGAACAATAAATGGGTCTGAGCCCCCAAGTTCCAGTACGCATTTTTTGAGATGCTGTCCTGCATTTGCAGCAACGCTGCGTCCAGCACTTTCGCTGCCGGTCAACGTGACCGCTCTTACTTCCCGGCGAGCAAGCACGTCGGGCACTTGTTTTGAACCGATCAGCAAAGATTGAAAAGCATCCTCCATCACTCCTGCATCGGTAAAGATTCTCTGTATGGCCAACGAACAACCGGTCACGTTCGAAGCATGCTTCAGCAGTGCCGTATTGCCGGCCATCAATGCGGGAGCAGCGAAACGAAACACCTGCCAGAATGGAAAATTCCAGGGCATGACGGCCAGGACAGGACCAAGAGGCTCATACGAAACGCAACTGTGTCTGGCCTCAGTCTCCACAGATTCTGGTTGCAGAAAGCGTGCCGCGTGGTTCGCATAGAATTCACACGTCATCGCGCATTTCTCAATCTCCGCCCGAGACTGAAGAATTGGCTTGCCCATTTCCATCGTCATCAATTCTGCAAACTCGCGGGAGCCAGCTCGAAGGCGACCCGCCACTTGCCTAAGGCACTGAGCACGATGGTCCATCCCGGTCGTTCGCCACTCTTTGAAAGCCATCCACGAACGGCTCACACAATCCATCGTGCGAGAGATCGAGAACTCTTCATAGCGTTCAATCAGTTGTCCATCGAATGGATTCGTCGAACTCAGACTCATTTTCATTCGTCCCCTGCTATCCGGGTTGATCCACGCAAATTCGAATCGCCCTGCCGCTAAACATTAAAGCCAATTGTCGCCGGCAGCCAAAAGTCGAAATTCAAACCCCGCTAAAACCTTCGTGTCAGCATCATATCAGGATGCGACAATGCCGCACGAAATTCAGTCATGGCATGTTTGGCGGCGGTGTGTTGTTCTTGACACGGATGGCGGGGCAACCATTCGTGAAACGTCTTCATGCTGGTATCTATGGCGATGGCTGACGACTTTCCCGAGCGTGCGTGAGCGGCGCAACCGAGGCTCTCCGAGAAGTGCAGGGGAGAAACGCCGAGGGCGGTAGTAAAACACAGAATCGGGCAAAGCCGATGCAGGGGCCGGGCCACCACCTTTTGCACCAACCTTTTCGCCTTCGATTGATGGATTGATATTTTCTTGACAGCCTTCGCCCTGACGATGGCGACCGCATCAAAAAATCAATCATCCGCACCATCACGCCTTCCAGCACGAGCGCCCGCTCTGGCTCCAGCGATTGCCGACAGCTTCCGCCGATTGCCTCGCTGGCAAACGAGCAAAATCACTCTGGTGGATTCGCCTCAACGATTTGGCTTGATACTTCCGGATGCAATTCAAAGTCCTGAGCCGATCCGGAGCGACACAACTTTCATCGAAGGGCCGTCACCGCCAACACGGTTCAACTCTTCGTCGGTTCAATTGAAACATTTCGTTCCAGCTGTCCATTGAAAAACCGGGACAGGCACGCAGGACAACCGGAATCCATCGTGTTTTGAGGTGTCCTGCTCAAGCCAGTCCCGTTTTCAAAACGCTGCCAGGCTAGGATTCGCCACCACCGAACAATTTCTTGAAAATCCAGCCTACGCCAGCAACGCCCAAAAGCACCAGTGAGATGAGCCCGCGAACAGAGCGGCTCCGCACTCGCGTGCTGGGACTATAACCATCGTCTTCCCCGGCCTGGGCAAGCATGGGAATTGTCCCCGCATCAGCATATGCATTGACAGAAAGAGGTACGTCAGCGGCGGCGATCGTTTCTCGCTGGCTAACGAGAGTGACCAGACAAATGATTGCTGCAACAACAAGAAGATTCAGCTTCATCAATTCCCCTCTTTCATTCGTTCACTGTATTTCGTTCGTTCACTGAAACGACGGCCCGAAACGATTCCCGGCCGATGTGGCAAAGGCGGAAGCATAAGCCCCCCTGGTGGGCAGCACAAGCATCAGGCCATACGAAGTCGTCGTGCACCACTACGCACAACAATATCATTCGGGGCGGAATCAGGGATTAACTTAACTTAACAGCCTGTTGAAGAACGGGACTGGCTCGAGCAGCAGACCTGAAAGACGACGGTTGACAGACGTCCCGCGTGCCTGTCCCAATTTTTCAACGGACAGTCAGGTCAGGCAATCAACTCGTCTACGACTCGACCGTGGACGTCCGTTAATCGGAAATCACGACCTGCATAATGATAGGTGAACTTCTCGTGGTCGAATCCCATCAGTTTCATAATGGTCGCATGAAGATCGTGCACGTGCACCTTGTTTTCGACAGCGCGGAATCCGAACTCATCTGTCGCTCCATGGACATATCCACCGCGTACGCCACCACCGGCCATCCACATGGTGAATCCCCAGTGATTGTGGTCACGGCCATTGATCTTGCCGGCGTTGGATCCCTTTTTCGGTAGTTCGACGACGGGCGTCCTTCCGAACTCTCCTCCCCAGATGACAAGCGTTTCCTCAAGCATCCCACGCTCTTTCAAGTCGGTTAACAGAGCGCCGATCGCACTGTCACATTGCTGAGCCAGACGACGGTGATTGACTTCAATGTCATCGTGGTTATCCCATGGCTGCCCCGCTCCATGCCACACCTGCACAAAACGGACCCCACGTTCGACAAGACGCCTGGCGATCAAAATCTGGCGGGCCTGTTCGCCACTTCCGTATCGTTCCAGAACATGCTTTGGTTCGCGGGTCACATCGAATGCCTCAGCCGCCTCAGTCTGCATTCGGAACGCAAGCTCGAAGGATTGCAGTCGTGCTTCCAGTTGAGCATCGCCCGTACGTTCAAGTCGGTGACGTTCGTTGAGTGCTCTTAGAAGTTGCAGTTGCCTGCGTTGCTGAGCCGGGGAGATCCGATCGTTTCGGATGTTCTCGATGAGTTTGTCAATTTCTGTGTTCCGGGTATCGATGTAGGTCCCCTGAAACACACCGGGAAGAAACGCATTCTGCCAGTTTTGCGATTCCTGAATCGGGTAGCCGCCGGGACACATCGCGACGAACGCCGGGAGATTCTGGTTCTCTGTGCCAAGACCATACGTTAGCCACGAACCCATACTCGGGCGAACAAGCCGCGCTTCACCGCAGTTCATCAGCAGCAGCGATGGCTCATGATTGGGTACATCTGCGTGCATGGATCGAATAATGCACATGTCGTCCACGTGCTGCGCTACGCTGGGGAACAACTCGCTGACTTCGATACCACTTTCACCATACGGCCGGAACCGATACGGGGAAGGAAACAACGCGCCTGTGGGACGTTCGGTCCGAAGGTTTCCGCTACTGATGGTTTCTCCGCCACGTTTTTGAAGCTCTGGCTTTGGATCGAAGGTATCAACCTGGGACGGACCGCCATTCATGAACAGATGAATGACGTGCTTCACTCGGGATGGAAACTGCGGAAATCCTGGCCTCAGAGGATTCAGCGGGGCGGCCAAATCGTCGGCTCCCTCGCTGCGTTTCAGCATTCCAGCCAGAGCCAATGCCCCCATTCCCATCCCACAGCGCGTCAACATCCCGCGACGCCCTACAGCAATGGGCCCAGACGCAGATGAAGAATCCGGGGCTGAATTATCCGGGAGTTCGAACGCAAATTGCTTGCTCATAGCACAGTATCCGGTAGGCAGGACCACGCAACGGAGGAGACAAAAAAGCAATCAGTCAATGCCTGACTTGCTTTCTCCTGAAGGGTGGCATCGTGGGGCAGGGGACTCTGAAATCAGAGAATATGGTCAGGTATACAGTGAAAACGAAGGGGCCTCAAATCAATCATTGCAGGCGCAAGCCGATTCAGCCGATTTGGGATGAACCTGGGATCGATTTCTGCCATTTCACCACTTTGTCGACGTTTGTGTCCCAAAAGTGGCTGACACAGAGGATTGGGTGATATGGCTGTTTGACGCTCCACAAGGTGCTGGGTATTGTACCCGGCTTCAAATCCGTGGCCAGTAGTTGGCGACGGCGGGATTTGGCCACCTCCCGAACGACGGTGGCGTGTTGCGTGTCGGAATTCGATTCTCGTCCTTCGACATTCACACAATTGTTCTGTGCTGGTGTTTCTTACCCGCCAAAGGGTCGAAATCACTGGCTGCGACCATTTCGGTCGTATCTTACAGGAGATCGGCAATGGCTGAGATTGTGGTGAAAGAGATTCTGGATGCAGGTGTACACTACGGACACCGTTCCAGTCGCTGGAACCCTAAAATGCGACCATACATTTATGGTCGTCGGAACCAGATCCACATTATTGACATTAAGGAAACCATCCGCGGACTGATCCGGGCTAAAAAGTACCTTCTGCGCGTTGCCGCTCAGGGAAGCCTGGTTTTGTTCGTCGGCACCAAGCGACAAGCCGCAGCATCCGTGGAAGAACTTGCCGCAGAAGCAAAGATGCCTTACGTCACTGAAAGATGGCTGGGGGGCACCCTGACCAACTTTCGAACTGTTCGAAGTCGCTTGAAGCGACTTGAAGAACTCGAACAGCTGCGAGAAACCGGAGAGATCCGCAACTACTCCAAGAAGATGCAGTCGCAACTGACACGCGAATACGAAAAAATCTACCGAAACCTGAACGGTATTCGTGAGATGAATCGTCTTCCCGAGTGTCTGGTGGTTATCGATCCGTCGAAGGAAAAGAACGCCATTCACGAAGCAAAGCTGCTTGGCATCAAGGTTGTGGCGTTGATTGATACGGACTCGGATCCGGATACAGTCGACCTCGTGATTCCGGGCAATGACGACAGCCTTCGATCAATTCGACTGATCGTTCAGCACCTGACCGACGCGATCAAACAGGGACGCAGCCTGCGTCCTGAAGAACCACGAAAGTCAGATCCGTCGAGCGAACCAAAAGCCGTACCAAACGTTCGCTGATCCAGCTATCTTCACTGAAAACTTAACTGACACGATCAGAATAAATGCCACATGCGTCATTCGGGTGCATGTGGCATTGTCAGTACATCTACGGGAGAATGAATATCATGGCGGAAATTACAGCCGCAGCAGTGAAAGCCCTGCGTGAAAAAACTGACCTTCCAATGATGGAATGCAAGAAAGCTCTGACCGAAGCCGGCGGAGATGAAGCAAAGGCCATCGAAATCCTGAAGGAACAGTTCAAGAAGATTCAGGTGAAACGGGCAGATAACGCAACGGAAGAAGGCCGCATTTTTGTTGCATCGCGCGACAACGGCGCTGAAGTCGCTATGGTTGAAATCCAATGCGAATCCGCTCCCGTTGCCACTGGTGAGGTTCTTGGAAATCTGGGACAGTCGATGGCAGACCACCTGCTGAACGGCCCCGGAGCTTCCACGCCCGAAGAACTAATGAGCCAGACTGCGGATGGTGCTTCTGAATCTTTCCAGACGCAGTACGAAGAAATTGTCAACAAGATTCGAGAAAAAATCGTTGTCAATCGAATCGTAAGGATGGAAGGCCCCGTTGGCGCATACGTGCACCACGACTTCAAGACGGGCGTCCTCTTCAAAGCCTCCGGTGAACCAACCAATCCGGAAATTCTTCGGGACGTTGCAATGCACGTGGCGGCCCTGCGTCCAAGTGTTACCACAACGGACGAACTTGATAAGGCTGCGGTTCAGGCAGAACGAGATCGACTGAGTGCAGAGGCAAAAGCCAGCGGTAAACCCGATAACATCATCGAGAAGATGGTGGATGGCCGCATGAAAGTATTCTACGCCGAACAAGGCGTGCTGCTTTTCCAGCCATTCGCAAAAGACGACAGCAAGACCGTAGCTCAGGCATTGTCCGAAGCTGGTGTCGAAGCTGTCAGCTTCCTCCGCTGGCAGGTTGGCAACTAACCGCCAGGTGAATTCGAAGCCTGGTCACCCGCGTGGGGCCAGGCTTTTTGTTTTCCGGGGTCTCACTTCCCATTCATTTCAGATTCACTGGGTGCAGCTATGGCTGAAAATGATGTTCCGGTTCAACCAGTCTACAAACGTGTCCTGCTGAAAATCAGCGGGGAAAGCTTCTGTCGCGAAGGCGAATCTGGCATTAGTATGTCAGAAGTCGCGTCAATTACTCAGCAGATCAAGACGGTCGTTGCTTCCGGCGTTCAGCTGGCCATCGTTTGTGGCGGCGGTAATATTCTTCGCGGCAAACAGTTCGCGGAAATCAGTGAGACCATCGTTCCTTCGACAGCCCACTACATGGGAATGCTGGCCACCGTCATCAACGGTCTGGCCTTACAGGATGCCCTTGAGAGCATTGGGGTCGCAACGCGACTGCAAAGTGCAATTCGCATGGAGGGCGTTGCCGAACCATTTATTCGTCGACGTTGCCTTCGACACCTGGAAAAAGGGCGAGTCGTCATCCTGGCCGCTGGCACGGGAAGTCCGTTCGTCACGACGGACACAGCAGCCGCCCTGCGTGCGCGTGAAATCGACGCCGATGTGGTCCTGAAGGCCACCAAAGTCGACGGTGTCTATTCGGAAGATCCGATCAGGAATCCGCACGCCATTCGCTATACCGACATTTCCTTTCGCGATGTCCTCGAGCAGAACCTTCAGGTGATGGATGCACAGGCCATGCATCACTGTATGGAACACAAGATTCCAATCGTCGTCTTTAACTATCGAAAGACCGGTAACATTGCCCGCGTAATTTCCGGAGAGCGCATCGGCACTCGAGTCACAACTGACGGTCGGCCCACAACGTAATCGCCATTGCCGAAGCTGCCTTACGGTGCCCCACTGGCTTCCCTGATGGCTTTGACCAAAATCTCCGGTGAATGCCCATCCCGATAGACGCGATGTCTGCATTGGAATTGCGAGATTTCTATGCAATTCATGCGCAGGTAGCGGTTTTCAAATAAACTCTTCACAATCCTTGCGTACAAGGACGCTGACAATCATCTGCAGAGCATCTGCCAGCGTCTCGTCTTCCAACCCGCCTCCCACCGTAAGGAATCTCACATGCCGAAACGGTTTCACCCCATGTCTACCCGGTTCACATCCGCTGTCGCTTCAGTGGCTGTTGCAGTCCTGTTATCTCCAGTTGATACCATCGCCGCAGAGACGGCACGAGGCGTTGTGTTCGAAGATGCGAACGGCAACGGCGAGCGAGATCAGGGGGAACGCGGGATCGCTGGCGTTTCCGTATCGAATGGCGAGGATGTCGTTCAAACTGCCTCCGACGGCACATACGAACTCCCTGTGACCGATGACACAATCCTCTTCGTTGTCAAACCATCGCACTATCAGACGCCAACAGACGAAAATCACATACCAAGGTTTTACTACGTCCATAAACCCAACGGATCTCCCCGAAATCTAAAATTTCCGGGAGTTGATCCTACTGGTCCTCTTCCATCGACAGTGAATTTCCCACTGACGAAATCTGCTGAATCCCCGGCATTTGACGTTGTGTTCTTTGGTGACCCGCAGCCACGCGACCAAAAAGAAATCGACTACATCGCTCACGACGTCATTGAAGGACTCGTGGGGGAGGATGCTGCTTTTGGAGTAACACTTGGCGACATTCTGTTCGACGATCTCAGCCTGTTTGACAGCCTGAATCGCACCGTCGGCAAGATCGGAATACCGTGGTACAACGTCATCGGAAACCATGATATCAATTACGCCTCTGAAACTGATGAGCTCAGCGATGAGACGTTCGAGCGTGTCTACGGCCCTGCCTACTACTCGTTCAATTATGGCAACATTCATTTCATTTCTGTTGATGACGTACACTGGATGCGGGACGGCGATCGCAAGTTCTACCGGTCCGGACTGAGCGAAAGGCAACTGACATTCATCGAGAACGATCTGGCGAACGTTCCGCAGGATCAACTCGTTGTGGCCATGATGCATATTCCCCTGGTACGCTCCACACCATGGCTTGAACCTCGTCGGGAAAAACTGCTGCGGTTGCTGGAATCCCGCGAACACTGTATCTCTCTGGCCGGACACACGCATCACCATGAACACGTCTTTATGAATGAACAGGATGGCTGGAAGGGCTCACGGCCGCATCACCACATCATCAACGTAACCGTTTGCGGTTCATGGTGGTCAGGAAAACCATCAGAAGAGGGAATTCCACACACGATGTGTGCTGATGGCACCCCCAATGGACACACGGTGATGCATTTCGATGGAACGAAGTACCAACTGGAATACCGCGCTGCTCGCCGAGAACCCGAATACCAGATTCGCATCACAGCACCTGAGGTAGTCGCCGCGGCGGATGCAGAAAAACAGATCTTCCACGCGAATGCGTTCAACGCGATGCCGAATGCCGTTGTCGAGTGGAAGCTGGACTCGTCGTCAGAATGGATCCCGATGATTAGAGAGCTGTCTCCCGACCCTTTGTTTCAAACCCTGGTTCAGGAAGAAACCCGGATCGGTGAGGCGTTGCTCTGGCGGAAGCTGCCCAAGCCTATGGTCTGTCCACACCTCTGGAAGGCTAACCTGGGAGTTGTGGAGCCAGGTACCCACTTGATCCATGTGCGGGCAACCAATTCCGACGGAATCGTCATGACTGGAACTCGCATCATCCGCATCAATTGAGCAATCGGCAAATTCAGAACCCTAACAGCGTCTGGTGGATTTGATCCATCAGGCGTTTTTTTTTCCACAGCAGGAACGGAGATAAGGTTTCCCGGAGAACGATGAGATGAAAAAGTTCGACCGGCAATACTTGCTGACCTCGTGTTGAATACAGGCAGAGAATCGAGATGAAAACAATTCCCCCGGAGGCGCAGAGTGGTACCCGAGCAATCAATTGCCCCCAGTGCGGTGGTCTTGTGCAACCTGTTGCTGGTCACGAATATTTTACATGCCGATTCTGCACCTCCCTTGTATTTTCCACGGACCATCCTCTGGCAAAAGACCGCATCACCCCGACAGGTCAGATGCTGGAATCGCGTTGTCCGTGCTGCAGCGTTCCACTTGCGACCGGTGCGCTGGATGACCAGCCAGCAGCCTTCTGCGAAGAATGCTGCGGTGTCCTGATGAGTCGACCGCAATTCGCCACGGCACTGCGGCAGCGCCGAGCGCGGCGGACAAATCTGGATTCCGAACTTGCCCCGCCAATCGATACACGTCAATACGAACGCCGGATTCACTGTCCCAACTGCCGCAGGAAAATGGATGTCCATCCGTATTACGGCCCGGGCAATGTGGTGATCGACTCCTGCTGCGACTGTAACCTCGTGTGGCTTGATCACGGAGAAATGTCCAGAATCGAACGCGCGGCTGGTGGCACCGAATCTGGCTGGAGACAACCGGATGCCGCTCTATGCAACCCGCAAAACGTTTCGTCGCTCGGCTCTCACCCCGTTGAATCCACCCACCCTCTACAGCAAATTGCGGACTGGCTGTTCGGTTGATAGCCTGCGTACGGAGGCCTTTCGAACGTCCTGAGGCCGCAGGAACTACCCGAGAGCAGGGCTGTTGGAATGAACGCCAGGTTTGTCATTCTGATCCACGATCACCCAACACTGCACTGGGACTTCCTTCTCGAGAATTCCAACACCGACCTGGCTGCCACCTGGCGTCTTCTTCAAGAGCCAAAGTGCAACGTCTGGATTAGCGCTCAACGAATTCACGACCACCGCCGAATGTACCTGAATTACGAAGGCCCCGTAACCATGGGAAGAGGTACAGTGAAGAAACTGGCCAGTGGTTTATTCTCCCTGCCTTGTGAGTGCCTGATCTTCGAGCCAGATGGATCCACAATGCTAACGGAACATGCTGTTGATCTTACAGAGTTCCGATTTCATCACATCGCCGATGAAGACTCGCAAGCCGCGACCAAATGGCAAGTTGCGACGTTCCGCCGGAACGAACATGGCGAGGAATTCTGGCGTTTCATGTAGCGATAATACGGCTACTTCGAACGGAACACGGCGCTCCGGACCACCGCTTTCAGGATCGATTTCACGCCAAAGTTATCGATTCTGGTGGACTCAACGATGGAATCCAGATCCTGTCTGTCGGCAAACTGGACGGTGGCTCCGGTACCCTTGGTCAATAGTTTGGCTGCGAAGTTTCTCGCCAGAGACTCAGGGCGACTTTGTACTATCGTCCGAAATTCATCGGTATCATGGAAATGTTGACCGTCAGCCATATCGTAAGACGCATCAATCCGAACAGCACGATTCGAATTTGCTCGCCCTCCTGTCGCGTAGGTTTCACGATACCGACCAGAAGGGTCATAGTTTTCCAGTGCAAACCCAGGTGGATCTATTTTCACATGGCAAGATGCACAGGAATCGTTGTTTCGATGTTTGGCAAGTAACTCACGAATACTGGTAGCGCCACGAATATCAGGTTCGATGGCTGGCACACCCTGAGGCGGTGGCGGGATCTCTTCGCCAAGCAATCGTTCGCCAATCCAAACGCCGCGTGTGACGGGTGAAGTCGTTGTACCATTTGCGGTTACCTTCAGGACCGCACCCTGCGTTAGAATTCCACCTCGATGGTGCTCAGGTTTCAGATCGATTCGCTGCAGTCCATCACCGTAGACATTCTCGATGCCATAGAAACGAGCCAGGCGACTATCCAGGTAGGTATGGTCTGAATCAATCAGCAATTGAATGCTTTCATTTCGATCAAACATTTCCTGAAGATAGGCATGTGTCTCATTCAGCATTGCCTGTTGCACGATCACATCAAACGCTGGATACAGACGAGGATCCGGCTCGGTGAAGTCGATCAACCTCAGATCCAGCCATTCAGATGCAAAATCTGTTACGAAATGGGCCCCTCGCGGATGAGACAGCATTCGATCAATCTGACCATCAAGGACTCCAGGATCCTGTAGTTCTCCGCGGTCAGCAAGTAGCAACAACTCCCGATCCGGGGGGCCGTTCCAGAGAAAATAGCTCAGGCGACTCGCCAAAGAATAATCGTCCAACAGTCCCGGCCGCTCATTGAGGTAGAGAAACCTGGGTGAACACAGCACGCTTCGATAACCCATGCGGACAGCTTCTGCGAACGGCTGACCACCACGCAGGACGTTCAGTGCACTTTCGATGAACGGTCCGGCATCTTCATCACTCACAGGTCTGCGGAACGCATCCCCAATGAATGACCGCATCAAATCCCTCAGATCAGACTCACGGTTGTTCGTCTGAACCTGAATCAGCTGCCTGTCAGAACCAATCTGTCGTCGATTTCGTTCTGGCTTATCAGGAGTTGCCTGCACATGAAGATCGCCAAACAGTCGTTTCCTGATTTCAGCATCCGTCGCTCCATGGTGTACCCTCGCCATCGTCAATGAATGGAGGTTCACGCCGGCTACATCCTGAGGATCCCCTTCTCCGGCACCGACCTGCCCACCACTGAACCTTGCCATTTTCAGTGTCGAATCACCCGGCCGAACTTCAAGCATGTGTCCCGCAGGCAGCCATGCGTCGAACGTAAGTGTGCGAGGTTCATCTGACGCTTCAAATGCAGTGACCCAATTCAGCAAGGGAGCGCTGGACACACAAGGCCCGCTGCGAACGGTACACCACACGCCGTGGTTTTTCGGCTTCCTGCGAGCCGAAATCGTCAAATGAAACCGATACCAGCCATCCTGCGGCGCCGTGGTCGCTGGCAATCGCCCGTAGAAAATCAACCGGGACGACCAGACGACTGCCAGATCGCCAATCATTTCAGGTTCGCGACATCTTCGTTGGGGATTCTGTCGGGCAACCTGTTCCGCAGAAAAGTCCCGCGTCCATTCATCCGACACAGTCGCCGATCGACGAAATGATTCTGCCAGTGCTGCGTCCACAACCTTTAGATGCTGATCCAGTTGAAAATGCGACATCGATTGGCCGCTTGCGACAGTTGCGAAACCGTCGGTCCGTGGTTCCTCAGACATCAATGTTACCAGGGGAATGTCTATTCCGAGCAAATCATGCAGTGTTCGTTCCAACTGGAGATTCGTGAGTCTCCGTCCACGGACTCGCCCCTCACTGGCAAACAATTGTTTTTGGAATCGAACAAGCCTGCTCGTTGTATTCGTTACAAAATCAGATCGCAGTGTATCGTCCGGTTGATCTGCTTCGGCAGGAGGCATCTCACCCGATCTCACGCGATCGATAATCCTCACAAGGTTCCCGAGCCGGTCGCCTTCTGCATGGCCATTGACTAAATCCGAAAGATCCAGACCTCCATCCGGCTGTGCTCCCTGATGGCACTCGAGGCAGTTGTCGGTAAGAAACGTGCGTGAGTCCTTCTGGAGGATCTCATCCCATGAAATTCCATCGTTTGCGTCAACTGTCTCTGACGCATTGCCGAAAACGATCGCGCAAAGCGAGACGAAAACGAACACCCTACCTGTTTCCACAGACACTATCCTCAAGACCGACATTCAGGCTTTACAGTTTGCAGTTGAACATTGAGAGCAGTCAGCCTTCAGCCGAAACATGAACAGTTCAAATCGGTTCCTGAAATTCATCCCCGGCGTTGGAAGAACTATTCGCTGCCTGAATCCCGATTCCTGAGTGCCTGATAGACCTGCAGCACATATTCGCTTGGAACAGCGTAACTGACCACTCGATCTGCACGGGCGATATTCAGCCCGATAATTCGGCCATCAAGGCCGACAATGGGGCCACCACATTGTTCCGGATAGACATCCGAATCATGCTGCCAAACGTGAGGAAATCCACCACTGTGGATGCTCGCAAACTGTCCCAGCAGTTCAGGCTCGTCGCCATCATTACGGTACTGCTCAAGCAATGCGTCCGTTGTTGTAAATCGCGGTGTCAGAATAATCTTCATCGTCTTGATTTGGTCACCGCGAAGGTATCGCACAGAAATTTCTTCACCCGGTTTGTAGTGCGAGACTTTGTCAATCATCTGATTCACTGTTCGCATATCAATGCCATCGATAGACAGAACGATGTCTTCTGCCTTCAGACCGGATCGTGCTGCAGCACCGCCGGAAATTACGGATTGAATGAGAATTCCGGACTGACTGCCGTTCATTTCAGCGAGTTTCACTCCCAGAAAGCCTCGCGAGCTATTGGCCTGGGTACGCGTTTCGACGCTGACAACAGTGGGGATTAAAGGATTGCCGCGGGCGTCGGGAACAATGGCCAGCGTTCCCAGATCCAGCCGATTATTCGTGTCCCAAACGGCAACCGGCAGTCGACTGGCATCAACCTTGATCAACATGAGATCGTAGGCGTCATCGGAAGCGACGATTCGGAAGCGATAACGCTGACCGTTGGAAAACACACACTCCGGTATGATTGTTTTTCGGACTTCGGAAGCCTTTGTGATGATATATCCATCAGAGCTCATCACGACCCCAAGCGCCACAGTAGGGCCTCCATCCTTGATCGCAACGACACTGTCTTTGACCAGCTGCATGGAAGGTCGGAATAACTTCAGCTGGTCTGGTGCTCGTTTCTCATACGGACCGATAGGTCGATGCGGACTCAGCTGTACAGCAAATTCATCTTCGCGCATCGCAGTCACGTCATCGGGGTCAGCATTCCCTTCCCGTCGACGACGGCGACGTTCTCGCTGTTCTTCAAGTGCTTCTTCCTGATGTCCGGTTGTCAAACGAAGAGTCGAGGGCTCGTTCTCCCGTTCAACAACGACGTCGATCTCTTCTTCATCGTCGATTTCTGATAGAAGTGTCCCCAGATCCAGACGATCTGCAAAACGTTGATTGTTGATCGAACGAATCACATCGCCGGGCCTTAAACCGGCTTTGTCCGCAGGACTGTCCTGGACCACTTGCAGGACAGCCGCCCTGAAGTCGGTCCACTTTAATCGTACGCCGAAAAAGCTCGACTCAATCAAGCGATTATCGAACGCCTGGAGTCGCCCCCAGCGACTTCGATCCTGAAAACGATCCCAGTCACGATGAAAGCAGTCGATTGCAACATGACGATTTTCAATGATGATGCTGGTGATCATGCTGTGAATTCCAATCACCCGCCCCTGCATATCAAACAATGGCCCACCAGAATCACCGAGCACGATTGAGCAATCGCTGACGATCGTGCGATGGCCGACTGAAAGAATGCGCCCGATCCGCACGGGGGCAGGTCGATCATGCTGGAGACCGCCGGGATTGCCCATCGCAAAACACTCCTGCCCCTGATACAGCTCCGCCGAACGACCCATTTCTGCGAATGGAAATGGTTTGCCATCGGGAGGTTGCCGAGTGATTCGCAACATGGCGGCATCGGCGTTTCGATTCTTGCCAAGCACTTCTGCGGGATACTCGGATCCGTCGGGAAACGTGATCGTCACCCGGCGATCCACCTCGGGTGGCTGGATGCGCCGTCGCACCGGACTGTCGACGACGTGCGAAGCTGTCAGGACGATTCCATCGGGACTGACAACAACACCGCTTCCAACCCCAAGTCCATCGGAAACGCCAACAACCGCATTGCGGACTTTTGCGATGGCCTGTTTCAGTTCCTGCTGCCGCTTCTGCAAAATCGGGTCAGCGACGATTCGGGCGGTATCGGTTTCCGCACCGGCTCTCGGCATCGCAAAAGCAGATGGCAAAAGCACGGCCGTCAGCAGAATGATCGTGCGCATTAACACCATTCGGCACCTCGATTCTCAACTACGGTTTTTCGTCACCGGATTCAGCGTTCCAGACGCAGCCCGGCTGCGGATCCAAACACCGACCTCGTCATTTTATGTCGCGTAGTGTTTGACTTTCCACGAGCAAATGCAAATCCGGGACATTCCATTCACCAAACCTTCGGGCCTGGCAGGAAAATCCGCTCTGCGTGGCGAGCTCAATCGGTCCCCATGGTGGCAATTGCACAAGAGAGTTCGCTCAGGCTAAATGTGTCACCGGAATCCGAGCCATTCGCCAGGAGTTCGATCTGTGAAGCCCGGAATGAGACGATGGCAGCGTTTTTCTGCAGGAGAATTAACCTGCAGATTCGTGGAATTCGTTCCAACGCTTCCAGGCGTAGGACCACTCCATCCACATGCGTACGGCGGACCATAGGATGCGCATCCGCTCCAGTTGCTCTGCCTGCATGCGAGTCTGGCTGGCGGCCGCCTCACGAGCCGCCAGATCCAGGCCCCAGCGTTGAGCCAGCATTCGGCACAGATTGTCCGAATTTAAATCGCTTTCATTCTCACTGGTTTCAACGGATTGCCCAACGGGTACCGATTGCTCATCTGGAATCAGTCCGGCACCGTCGGCCGTCACGAAAAATTCGAACAGCCGCGAACGGTAGGGATCAACTTCGAGAGGACGCGTCGCCCCTTCAGCTTCCAGAATTAGTTTCTCTATCCCTCGCACGATATCACGGGCGACGGTGCGCTGGATGTCGTCGATGCTGCGGCGTTCGGTGTCTGGCATGATTGGTCCTCAAAATTCAGATATTCGTGGCTGGGCATTATATCTGCCGAACGTTCCACGTCCGAACCGAACGTGACATCCAGTTCTGCTTTCTCTGGATTCGTGTCAGCGAGTAAAGAGGCGCCAAACACATCGTCACCATCTGTTGGCATTGCCGACGCAGTGGCCATCAAACCGAATCCGCCCCCCAGCAACATGATGCCAATCAACACGGCAACTCCAACAATGGGCAATGCCATCTCTGTGCCCACACGCCGAACGTGAATGAGGCTGACACCCACCAGCAGAATGGACATCACACCCAGAGCCGTCAACATCAACCCCGCCAGAAAACGACGCAGGTGAAACGTCGTGCCATTCACGGAAGCCGGCGTCGTACGATGCTGTTTTGATGCCTGATTGTTTGGTGTCGTTGTATTCATGACAATTCTCCATTCTCGACTAACCACGCTCTGGGAATGCCACGACCGGGCTGATCCTTTTCCATTCCCCCATCAATCAATGCAACAAACATTGAAAGCGTCCACACGATGAGCGTGTTTGGGAGCACCATGCGCCGAAAGCACGCAGCATGTCAGTCGCCTGCCTTAACGACGGTGGCGAGACGAGGCTCAAAGAAAGTGAAAAAAACTTCTGGCTGTGCCAAATATTTATGGACCAGCAGCGAATGCAATCTGCTCAAGCGTCCAGTATGGCCGATGAGAGTCGGAGGCAAATCCGCTCCTATGCATTCCGACAGTGAGTCAGTCGCCAGCTCGAACGATTCGAAAGAAGTGACGACTATCCGCCTGCCAGGGTCTCACGAATCGGTGTCTGCACAGCGGCCCTGACCGGAAAGATGACTGCAAACGTTCCGACAACCAGCACGGCCAGCAAAGTCAGGCCAAGGGGTATCCAGGGTGCGTCAGCCCCGGTCGTTCTCAGATGAGGCAGCATGGCGAGCAGTGCTGAGGTTGTGCCGGTGATGATTCCCCAAACCAGTAGCACTGAATTTTCAACCAGAATAAGGAGTGTGACGCGAATGTTTGTGAAACCCAGTGCCTTCAGGAGCGCGATCTCGCTTCGTCGCTCAATGACATTTCTCATCATGACAGCGGTGAGCCCAAAAGTTCCGACAAGCAACCCCAACCCGCCTAACATCTGAAATGTCGAAAGGTAGGTATTCTGGACTGCCAGAAATCCTGCCAGCCGCTGGCTCACTGGTTCTGTATCCACACCGAAAGCATTCAATCCTGTTTCCAGTACAGCTGCCACACTGCTGATCGCGGCCACATCCGGATACGTTTCAATCAGAAAATATCGAGATCCGGAGATGTCCGGAACAATTCTCTTGAGATTCGCATCGCTCATCACAACGACACCCTGAAAGACACTGCTGTCAAGCATACCGACAATTCTCAGGGCAAACTGTGGAGCAATCGCGTTTGGAAAAAGGATGGAATCTCCAATCCCCTTCTTCAGGCTGAATTGCAGCGTGTTCATGTCTCCAATCACAGGTATGGTTGGAATATTCAACTCGGAATCCTGCCCCGATGATTGTTCTGCCGGTATCAGGGTATCATCAAACGATTCATTCAGTTGAAGCCACGGATTCTCTCCGGGCGTATCTGCAAATCGAAAACCACCACGCTGCAGAAATCGCTCCGATGCGCCCAGCATTGTCGGAACAGACGTTTGATAAAGATTCAGGCAACTCGCGTCCTGACCGGCCTGCATGCTGAATCCAAAAATGTTGACCGAATCAGGCAGGCTTGCTTCCGGAGAATCGTCTAACATCAGGCTGCGTCGTCCATCCGGACTGTTCAGATCAAAAAGGATAGGCTGCGAAGCTTCGGCCACTAAAGTAAACCCGCCGTTTCCGGAGGCTCGATCGGGCGTTTCCACCGTGGGATTACGACGCCCCGCTCCAACAGCCACAATAACAAACGTTGCAAACGCAATCAGGGCTGTCGTCAGCAAACTCCGTTGCGGACTTCTTGCAGCGTTCGCAATCGCCAGTCGCAGAATCCCGCCTGCAGTACGACCTCGTACACGTTCTCCCGTTCTTCGACGTAAGCGGCCGCTCAGTATCATCAGGCCGGTCGCCAGGCAGGCAAAACCTGCGATGAAGAAGCAGACCACGCGCCAAGACATGCCACCGAATGCCTCAGTCGAAGGAATAAGCCCGGCCAGAAGCAGCGAGGGCAGACCCACTGCGGTCAGAATCGTGCCGGTTCGAAGCACCAGATTCAGAACAGACCTGAAGGCCGATGGGATCACAACTACGTTCTCGCCAGTCTCTCCCATCAGCAGCTCTCGCGGTGGCCGTCGCGTGCAAACAACGAGCGATCGCCAAATCACAATCACCGCTAGTAAGAGTGAAATAGCTGCTGCGATCACCAGACTCTTTTCCTGCACGTCCAGCCTGAGAAACTGCGTACCGATCGCTCCAATCCACCAATGAGTCAATCCGTAAACCATAAGCTTCCCAAATGCGACGGCAATGAGGGATCCCAGAATCGATCCAGCAAGACTGACCACCAATCCTTCACCAAGAAACACCTTGCGCGCACGCCCGGGCGTGAAACCAATGGCTTCCAGCAATCCAATCTGGGCAACTCGCTGCTGGATTCCCAGCCGAAACATCAGTCCCGCAAGCAAAACAGCGGACAGAATCAGGAAGAAACTAAATCCCAGAAACAATTGTGTGAAATCATTGGCACCGACAGATGCCTGAAGCCCCGTGACGCGAATCGGCTGAACAATGAAGCCAAGTCTTTCGGGTTGCAGTCGTTCCAGAGTAGCAGCCTTCAACTGTGACTGCAGTGACCGCAGGGCTTCTTCCGGCATCGGACCGTTCTTTCCGGCGACACGAATCGACGTATAACTCCCGAATCGACTCTTCCAGAACTTCTCTGCAGACGCCAGGGAAAGGAATGCTTTGGGCGTCGCCCTGCGTTCTGCCCAATAGTCATCATCGCGAGACGTAATTCGGTCCATCTCCATGTCAAAAGGTTGATCCCAGTCGGAGAAGGAATCCACGTTGGTAACGCCTTCGACGAACGGAGTCAGGTGCTGGTCGATTGAAACCGGATCCTCTGCGTCAAGAATTCCAACCACTTCAAACTGATGGTGCGTCTCCGGCAAATCACCGTGGCTGCCGACCTCATGCCATCGTGCCTGCACGGAATCGCCAACTTGAATTTCCAAATCCCGGGCCAGCCACTGCGACAGAATTATTTGGTCATCCGTCAGTGCGGGCAGCGGCTGACCGCCAGTTAACTGAAATGGTCCCAAAGGCGACGGTTGATCAAAGTTCAGCCCCGCGATGATGGAATACATCGAATAACCCGGCATCTGACCGGAAGTTGAAGCCTGGTTCTCCGACTCCGTTCCCACCGCGCGACGAATCTCGTTTGCCAGATACACCAGCGTCGGTTGAGCGTTCGTTCCCAGACTCTTCGCAGCGTCGAGAACGGGACCAGCAATTCCGTCTTCCAGAATCATGCTGTCGCTTTCAACCGACAGATACCCTTTTTCGGGGACGTTCCGAAACACAACGCCGATGTCCGCCAGACTTAGTTCCGAATGAAACACGTCCTGAATTACGTCACGATGACGAAGGTCTGCGTTCAGAATGGCAGGATCAGCGACTGAGTGCACAGATTCAATAGACGTTTGTGACCCTCTGATTCGCTGCCCGGCGAACATTGCATTCACACGAGCAGGTCGCGCGACTGGATTCCGACGCGAAGCTTCTCGTTCGTCCAGTTCAAGCCGAGACTGCAATGCCGACAACGACAGGAAGGCATTGTAAGGCAACTGCTGTCCTGGATTCAGCGAGAATCGTGAGGCGCCGTCGTCCTCCGCCAGAATGCTTTCAACAGTCAGTACCAACTCCAGGTTGACATCCTCGCGTTCCCCCAGAAGGCTGTCTCGAGGAATTGCAGACGGACGTTCAATCCAAACTGAGACATCGTCTCCAACAGACGCATGCAGTTCTTTCGCCGTTCGCGCTCCCAGCACGATACCGCGATCCGTGGGAATAGCCGCGTCGCCATGCAGCAGCATCGACCACAAGTCATCTGTGACACCAAGAATGACGGCCGATCCCGCGCGACGGATGGATGTTTCGCTGGTAGGTATGGCGTTCTCACCCCGATACTCCACACTGCCGGTCAACAGCATTCCGGAGGTGACAACCATGCCATCTACTCCGAAACGGTCGGACTCCGCAAGTAAACGGCCGACACGTTGCACCTGCTCTTCGGTGAAGAACCGAGGAGAGTGAAGAACATGCGTCAGGCCGCCGAGTCGCTGCAGCGTCATCTGCTGCAGACTCGATCGAACCGAATCTCCGACAATGAGCGATCCACCAATAACAGCCGTCGAAATGGCAACAGCCAGCATGACGACAATATTCAGTCGGCGATAATGCCAGAGACCACGCAAAATGATCGAAAACATGATTCACGGCCCACAACACTGACGGTCCACAATGATCACGAAACAGATACTGGAAGGGATGTTAGCACATAACAGCGTTTTTTGTTGACCCAGCAAGTGGAGCGGACTCAGCAACTCCGGGTTTCTATTCCCGGATGCTTACCCTGAATTCCGAAATGGTCCCTTTCGATTCTCGCTTTCATCAGCATCTCACAGCTGCAGGAAACGAGAGTGGTTGTGGCCAGCAAATGGATGCGAAAACGACACGTGTCAAACAGGTAAGGTGAGCCGACACATAATTCTTTCAAGACAGGTGTGGTCAGGCCGCAATCCGATTAAACTACGCGGACGCACAGTTCATCCCACCCTCGAACATCTTGCCAACAGGAAACAGGAGCCGCCAGGATCGTGACCAACTCTCCCCAGCACTTCCGTCAATTCCCGGCTCTGATCGTTTTGCTTTCCATCATCCTGGTGCCGGCATACGGGCAGGAACCAGCAGGCACAGGGCTGAATTTCAACACCCTTCTGGAACGTGCCGACAGAGACAACAGCAACACCATATCGAAAGCTGAATTTCGCGGACGCCCAGAACATTTTGACCGGATCGACAGCGACGGCGATGGTCAATTAACACGCGAAGAGTTCGAATCAATGCAGGCACAACGAAAACGATCGCGTGTGGGAATCGCGAACGGCCGCTTCAGAACCCAGCGAGATGTCGTCTTTGGCAAGGGTGGCGAACGTGACCTTCTCCTGCACATCGTTCTGCCGGAGAAACCAGTCTCGAAACCTTCCCCCGTTTACGTCTGGATTCACGGTGGAGGCTGGCAGGGCGGTACTAAAGACGGTGGTCTCCAGCAGGTCGCGCCACTGGTCCAGGAAGGATTCATCGGCGCAACGATTGAATATCGACTAACGGGCGAAGCCTCCTTTCCGGCTCAGATTCAGGACTGCAAATGTGCCATCCGATTTCTTCGTGCTCATGCAGCGGAATACAACATCGATCCCGATCGTATCGCCGTTGGTGGCAGCTCTGCCGGAGGTCATCTTGCTGCGTTGATGGGGACATCCGGTGAAGTAGAGGACTTTGAAGGCACAGGAGGCTGGGCGGATCAATCCAGTTCCGTTCAGGCGGTGGTCGATCTTTACGGGCCAACGGATTTCAAGTTGTTTGTAACAGAACCCGGTTTTGAAGCTCACAATCGGGATGGTTCGCCAGAATCAAAATTGTTGGGGGGCGGCGAAGTTGCCAACAATGTTGAAGGCATCAAACGGGTCAACCCCATCACGTACGTCGACGAAAATGACCCGCCTTTCCTGATTATCCACGGCGCCAGTGATCGCACCGTGCCTGTCAATCAAAGTCAGGCCATACACGATGCACTCAAGGCACATCAGGTCCCGTCCACGCTGCACGTGATTGCGGACGCTGGCCACGGGGGAACGGAATTCTCTCAACCAGAAATCCGGAAGATGATTCGTGACTTCCTGGTAAGAACACTGAAACCGGTTCAATAAGATTCTGCAGGCTCCCCATCAATGAACACACTTCTCCTGAGAATGCTTGTGGTATTTCTGTCGGCTGCGAACTCGATGGTCATTGCCGCAGAAAAGCCAAACGTTCTGCTCATCATTACCGACGAGCACAATTTTCGTACGCTCGGATGCTACAGGGAAACACTTCCACGCGAACAGGCAGAAATGTGGGGACTCGGGGCCGTTGTAGAAACGCCGAACCTTGATTTGATTGCTCAAAACGGCGTGATCTGCACGCGGGCCTATGCAACCACGCCCGTCTGCTCTCCGTGTCGAGCTGCGATGATCACGGGCCGGTTTCCCCACGCTACCGGAGTACCAACGAACGATAAGACCCTGGATCGGTCGATCCCAACTCTCGCCGATCGTCTTGCCGATGCAGGCTACCGAACAGGCTTCGTTGGGAAGTGGCACCTGGGAGGGAACGGAAAACCAGAATGGTCCCCGAAGGTCAATGGTGGGTTTCAATTCAGCAAATACATGTTTAATCGCGGTCACTGGAAGAAATTTGCGATGGAAGACGGTGAACCCCGCGTTGCAGCGGAAAAGGGGGGGCGACCAACCTACGACGTCGACAACGCCGATTCCACATCGTTTTCAACAGACTGGCTGACCGATCGCGCCATTGAGTTCATCGAAGGCGAGGATCAGGCTCAACCCTTCTTCGCGGTCATCAGCTATCCCGATCCGCATGGTCCCAACACGGTCCGGGAGCCCTACGACCATCTGTTCGACAACCTGCCATTCACACCGCCAAGAACCTATCGTTCCGGAATTCCCTCCCCGAAGTGGCTCGCCGGAGGTAACAATCATCCGATATTCCGCGGACCGGAAATGTCACGTTACTTTGGAATGGTCAAATGTATTGACGACAATGTTGGACGGCTGTTGATTCGACTTTCGATGTCCGGGCAGTTGCAGAATACGCTCATCATGATGACCAGTGATCATGGCGACCTGTGTTACGAACACGATCGACTGAACAAGGGAAATCCTTACGAAGGATCTGCTCGCGTTCCGATGCTGGTGTCATTTCCCGGTCGGATAAAAGCGGGGCAGGCATACACCAAACCTATTGGAACTGTTGACGTCACGCCCACAATCATGGGACTGCTGAATCTGCCGGCAAATGCAGACGATCAGGGACGGAACCTTGCCTCTGACCTTCGCGATGCGAAAGGCACGGAAGACTCCGTTAAAAGCGAAACGACGATCTTAAGAAGCGCCACGGCCACGGCCCATTGGATTGCAGCAGTGGACCACCGTTACAAGCTCATACTCTCCACCGATGATGTCCCGTGGCTGTTTGATGCGGCGGAGGATCCGGACGAGCTAAAGAATTTTTACCGACAACCAGGAACCGAAGCGATTACAAAATCGCTCGCCAAAGCACTGAAAACATACCGCGACAACACAAGTGATCCACAGTTCGAAAACGAACACATCGCAGCGTCGCTCAAAGCATGTCTGAGCGAATAAATATCCCCGGGGTCACCATCACGGCAGTACGTCAACCCAACTGCGAGACTGATGGCTGCTGAGAATCGATTCGCAAAGGACGACGTTACGATGCCCATCCGCAAATGTCGGGAAGGGAGGAGGCGTCGTGCGATCGCCGATGGCAATGTATTCGTAGAAGCAATGAAACAGCTGCTTGAACGTATCCGGAAATCCTTCGTTATGACCACCGGGATAATTTGACACGCTGGCGCCAGACTCGCCCATCAGCGATGGATCGCGGACAAGCAATTGATTGGCCTGAGCACGATGTCCAATCCAAAGTTCGTTGGGGGTCTCACTGTTCCAGGCGAGCGAAGATTCTGACCCGGCCATTTCCAGCCGAAGGCAGTTTTTTCGTCCGGCCGTGACCTGCGAAACCCAGAGACAGCCGTTGGCTCCATTTTGAAATCGCAGCATGACGGCCCCACAATCTTCGGTCGTAATCCGGACGGCCTCTGTACTGCCCGGTTCTGTGCTGCATGGTGAATCACTCTGTCCCCGACGCGACACCCCGGAAAACGTTTCGATGTGGCCGGAAGGTCGCCGACGTGTGTCGTGAATTGTCCTTAAATCGGCGCAGACCGAGGTCACAGGTTGCCCTGCAATGAATTGGACAAGGTCCAGCCAGTGGCTGCCAATATCCGCAACAGCCCGCAGCTCACCACCGTCTTCAGAATGTAAGCGCCAATTGTAGTCGGTCTCGTACAACAACCAGTCCTGCACGTAAGAGCCGGTCGCGCTGAAGACTGTTCCGACAAGACCACTTCTGACACGATCTGCAGCTTCATGGCACAATGGATAGAACCGAACATTGTAGGCGACACCGGCTGCGCAACCCGATCTGGAAGCGATGTCCACCAGCGTCGACGACTGGCTACTGTTCATCGCCAATGGCTTTTCACAAATCACATGCTTGCCAGCCTGCAGCACCGCCTTCGCCTGTTCAAAATGGAACCGATTGGGTGTCGTCAGGTGCACGGAATCAATTTCAGGATCCGCAAGTACATCAGCAAATGTGCGATGCGGACCGTGAATTCCAAGCTTTTTTGCAGACAACCGGGACTTTTCCGGGGTGGATCCAATGCTGGCCACCACTTCAATACCAGCCCGACGCAATCCTTCGACATGTACGGGGCCAATGAAACCCGTCCCAATTACGGCCGCACGAAACTTCCGCATCCGCCATTCTCCGTTATTCAGAAAAACGCAACATCCGCTTGCTGCCAATTCGTAATACCCGTGTACCATACTGCATGCAGCGTAGCGGTTGTGTTTGCTGAGATTCGGGGCCGTCGTCTTTCGAACAATCGAGCATGGCGAATTCCATCCGGTCGGTTTGTTCCTTATGGCTTGCGGTCCGAATCACGCTGCATTGAGTCTTGTATCCAAAACGTCCTCCAGAATCACTTCTGACAGGATGAGCGATCAGTCTGAGGCCCTGCCTCATTGAACCCCCGCGATGGGCAGTAATATGTACACGCTTCGCATGGCAAAACGAGTTCTCTTTGAGACAAACAAGCGTCTTCTGTGGAAGCTTGTGTGGACGATGGGATTCAAAGCAACAAGATCTGTCATGCTCCACAAGCGGCGAATCAGGAAAGGGCAGTTCTTTCCGCCTTTTCTTTACGTATCCGTCATTAACAGCTGTAATCTTCGATGTCAGGGCTGCTGGGTTGACGTCGCACACAAACAGCAGACCATTGACCTGCCGGCGATGAACAAACTCATTGCAGAGGCAAAGACGCAGGGCAACGTGTTCTTCGGCATTGTGGGTGGCGAGCCCTTCATGCATCCGGAACTCTTTGAAATCTTCGAAGCGAATCCGGATTGCTATTTCCAGGTCTTCACCAACGGTCAGTTCATTACCGACGAAAAAGCGCAACGCTTGTTCAAGCTCGGTAACGTAACTCCGCTCATCAGCGTGGAAGGCAACGAAATCATCAGTGATGAACGCCGCGGCAGATCCGGCGTCTTCAGCAAAACAATGGCAGGCATTGAGAATTGCCTGAAGCACAATGTGATGACGGGGGTCTGCACCAGCCTGAGCCAGTCGAATATTGACGACCTGCTGACCGAGAAATGGATCGATCGCCTGATCGAAATGGGCGTTTTGTATACATGGTTCCACGTCTATCGCCCGATGGGTCCGGATGCATGCACAGACCTTTGTCTGACACCCGAACAACAGCGGAGAGCTCGACAGTTCGTGGTCGACATGCGAGCAAAAAAACCCATTATCATTATCGATGCCTACTACGATGGCGACGGAAAGGCATTGTGCCCGGCCGCAAATGGCATCAGTCACCATATCAATCCATGGGGCGATATCGAACCCTGCCCAATCGTTCAGTTCTCTCAGGAATCGATTCATTCAGAAACAGACCAGCGTTCGCTGTTCGACAAATTCACCCAATCGGAATTCCTCGCAGACTTTCGCAGGTTATCTCAGGAAACGACACGTGGCTGCATCGTTCTTGAACGTCCGGAGTTGCTTAAGCAACTCGTCGACAAACACGGCGCCAAAGATTCCACCGCGAGGCAAACTGCTGCTGCTGAACTGGAATCGATGATTCCCAGAACTTCTCAGTTCCATCCCGGTTACGAAATCCCGGAAAAGAACCTCTACTACCGCCTGGCAAAGAAATTTCTTTTCAACGATTTTGGCGTCTACGCTGGCCACGACCATACCCAGTCCGCCGCACCCTACCTCCGGGACATGAACAAAGAAACCGGCAAACTCGAGAAAACGGAGACGGAATCGCCAGCTCCAGCGAACTAGTCTGCCCGAAACCCTGTCGTTACACAGCGAGAGTCATCGGGGCACATTCCGGATGGTTCGTTCTTTTTGCCGACTGTTGACGCTTTCCAACTCCCCCGATATCCTGCTGACGCAAACAAAGTACAAGCGATGAGAATTATGAGCAATCACCTCCTCAACCTGAGCTTCCTGCTACTTCTGGACTGAAGGTCGCCTCGGGTACGCAAAGTGTGATTGCAATCGGATACACCCTGAGGCCCCTAAAGCCTCGGGGTTTTTTCTTTTACAGACCGTCAAATCAGCATTCAAATTTGTCCCTGTCCTCCCTGAAAAAAACCATGCATGTCAGAAATGGCATGCATCTAGATGGAGCCTTTCCATGTCCGGTGACCAGATCATCATCTTCGACACAACACTTCGCGACGGGGAGCAGTCACCTGGCTGCAGTATGAACACCCGCGAGAAACTGGAAGTGGCACGGGCTCTGGTCGAACTTGGTGTTGATGTCATCGAAGCCGGGTTCCCGATTGCCTCGCCGGGAGACTTTGAGGCAGTGCAGCAGATTGCCCAGCGGTTTGGTGACCGCACCACCATCTGTGCACTCGCACGAAGTCGCGAAGAAGATATCAGCCGTGCGAAAGCGGCGCTGGCTGACGCTGCGAAACGCAGAATTCACGTCTTTCTCGCGACCAGCGCGATTCATCGGGAATTCAAGCTCAAGATGGACAAATCTCAGATCATTGAGCGTGCAGTCACTTCAGTGAAGATGGCGAAAGAATTTACCGACGACATTGAATTCTCGCCCGAAGACGCCGTCCGCACAGAACTGGACTTTCTTTGTGAAGTCGTGGAAGCCACCATCGCAGCGGGAGCCACGACTGTCAATATCCCGGATACAGTCGGATATGCGACACCCAATCACTACTTCAAAGTGATCACTCATCTGAAGAAGAATGTACCAAACATCGAGAAGGCTGTTATCAGCACGCATTGCCACAATGATCTTGGCCTGGCGGTGGCAAACAGTCTCTCGGCAATTGAGGCCGGGGCCCGACAAGTCGAATGCACTATCAACGGACTTGGGGAACGTGCCGGAAATGCTGCACTTGAAGAAGTTGTGATGGCTATCCGAACGCGAGCCGATTTTTACGGCGTGCATACAAAAATCAATACTCAGAAACTGATCCCGACCAGTCAACTGGTGTCGTCAATCACGGGGATGAAAGTCCAGCGCAATAAGGCGATTGTCGGGCAGAATGCATTTGCTCACGAAGCCGGTATTCATCAACACGGTGTTCTGCAGGAACGGTCGACCTATGAGATCATGCGTCCGGAAGACGTCGGATATGTAGGGCAGAATCTGGTTCTCGGAAAACATAGTGGTCGTCATGCATTTCGCGATCGCGTTGTGCAGTTGGGATTCAACCTTGATGAATCCTCACTGCAGCAGGCATTCGATGATTTCATTGCGCTTGCCGACAAGAAGAAGGAAATCTACGACGCTGATATCGTCGCACTGATCGACAACCGCCTGACGGTTTCAGCGGACCGGTGGAAACTTATCAGCTTCCACACCTCAGCAGGATCGGCCGCCGTTCCGACGGCAACGATTCAGCTTCAGTGCGAAGAACAACCAGTACTGACCGACGCAGCAACCGGCGACGGACCAATCGACGCAGTCTTCAAAACGCTTGAACGCATCATCGGTCTGACGGCCCGTCTGGAGGATTTTGATGTCCGAAGTGTTTCTGAGGGAAAAGACGCAATGGGCGAAGTTCGAATTGCGATCAACGTTTCCGGTCGACACTATCAGGGAAAAGCCGTGAGCACGGACATTATCGAAGCGGCGGCGATGGCCTACCTGAAAGCACTGAACAAAGCCGATCAGGATCGGACCAGTCCGTCGTAGATCTTCGCACTCGGTGACGCTCGGTCGCATTTGAACATTCGACTAATTGAACGGTCGAACAATTTCGCCGAAGCCGTCAGCTGCTGACGGCTTTGTTTTTTCGAGGGCCAGCCAGTACAAAAGATGGTGGCAGCGTCGTGTGGGGGCCGGGTGTTTCAATTGACTGAATTGGAGAGTCGATTCACACCCGAACAGCCCATGCGTAGAGCCACCGGAATGTGCCTCGAAATCAAACAGATGATTTCAAATATATGGCAAATCCAAACGAATAACCAACGTGTGCATCAAAAACAGTCACGCGTTGCTCAGATTCAGTAATCCCAAAACCGGCACTCAGACTTTTCACCAACGACGAAGGATAAAACAATGGGTCTGGCTGATGAGATTGAGAGACTGGAAAAGTTGCGTCAATCGGGTGTGCTCAGTGAAACTGAGTTCTACCAGGCGAAGTCACAGCTTTTGTCAGGTCAGACAGACCCGTCTCAATCATCCGGCGGCTTCAGTTTTCCAATCGGTCGGTCGCTGGGTATGGATGAGAACAGTTGGTGTATGCTGATGCATCTGTCCCAGCTCCTGAATTACACCGGTGCGGGAATTCTGGTCCCGATTGTTCTTTGGCTTGTGAGTAAGGATCGTTCAGAGAAAGC
Source organism: Planctomycetaceae bacterium (assembly GCA_041398825.1). Taxonomy (NCBI): domain Bacteria; kingdom Pseudomonadati; phylum Planctomycetota; class Planctomycetia; order Planctomycetales; family Planctomycetaceae; species Planctomycetaceae bacterium. The sequence goes on from JAWKTX010000011.1 coordinate 182,160, forward strand.
CAATCTGCACGGGATTGAGATCATTAACTTCACGATCAGCTGGCTGATTTACGTTCTGGCTGCTTCGATCCTGACGATGGCGATCATTGGGATCCCCATTCTGATTCTGCTTGCGATCCTCGGAGTCGCGTTCCCTGTCATCGGCGGAATTCAGGCATACAGTGGAAAGCTCTGGCGTTATCCGATGACAATTTCATTCATCAAGCCAGTTGGCACCCAGCCCACCACCTCAGAATTCGATTCCGGTACTTTCGCAGGCTGATCTCCGAAAAGAAGACCATTAGGTGCAAGGCAGGCTCAGCGGCTTTGGTCCAAGAGTCACAAGCACTGTCGATTTGGGTGAGTAATCCAAAACGAACTGGCGTACGCGTTCAACTGTCAACTCGTTGATTCTGCGGCGGATTTCATCCAGCGTCACGACACGCCCCATGTGATAAATGTCTCGTGCCATTGATGAGGCACGAGACATCGTCGACTCCTGCTGCATGACAAGTGAACTCTTTGCACGAGCTTTGCAGCGATCGAGTTCTTCGTCAGTGATGCCTTCGTGAAGACGATGGACTTCAGACATCGTGACATCCAGAGTTTCCTGAGCCCGTTCGGTCGTCGTTCCCGCGTAGGCGAAGACACGACCTTCATCTTTCAATGTGCTGAGAGATGCAGAGATGGCATAACACAGCCCGCGTTTTTCCCGCACCTCGGTGAAGAGCCGGGAGCTCATACCCCCACTCAGCAAACTCACGGCAGCCCATGCTTCAAAGTAACGATCATGGTTGTACGGGACACTTTCCCAGGACAGGCCGATATGCGTCTGAGTGCTGTCGTGCGTGATGTGGAAAGGCGACTCCGGCCGTGCTCCCGCCACCACTTCGAATTCTTCACCAGGGCCCCAGCCGGAAAAGGACTCTTCCAGGACACGTCGAATTTGATCAGGCGAAACATTTCCGGCGATCCCAAGGATGGACTTGTTGGGACGAACGAATCTGGAGAAGTGCTCGCGAACATCCGAATTCGAAATGTTTGGAAGGTCTTCGCGTGTTCCTTCCGAGGGATTTCCCCAGGGAGCAGCGTAACTGTAGCGACGAAGTTCGCGACCGAGTTGCTGTCGCGGCTCATCCTCCATGGCCATCAGGCCCTGCTCAATCATGTCTCGTGCCGGATCGAATTCCGCGTCATCCAGATGCGGCGAACACACCATCTTCGCGACCTCAGGGATGGCATCGCAAAGACGGTCGGCTGTGGTGGCAGCAGAAATCGTCAGGTGACCTGTTCCGCCGGAAATGTTTCGCTGCAGACCAAGATTATCCAATTGGGAACAATATTCACGAGGAGACAGCCCCCCAGCGCCACGCGGAAGCATTTCCGCAAGGATGGCGGCTGTTCCCTGTTTCGAAACCTGATCGTAGACGCTGCCGGCAGGAATCATCAATGTCATCGCCGCGGACTGCAGATCGGGCATTCTTTCGACAACGACGGACAATCCTGAGGATAAACGAAACGACTCAATTTGTTGTGTCATGTGACTCTTCGGGAATGGGATGAATGCGTTGATAAACTGCAACCAAATCAACTGACCTCACCATTCGCAGATGATTCAGCCAGCACTGAACCCGGGACCGTCAGAATCGATCGGGGGAACAAAATGCATGAAACCAGGTTATGGGTTACTGGAAACCCAGTCCCTGCCCATTCAGACGGCTTGTATCTACAGTGCCGGACGTAATGTTGAACAATCCTGGAAATCGCTTTCCGAGTTTAACGTTTGCCCCCGGGCAATACTGGCGGGCATTGCCTTCAATTGCAGCAATCCCGGGGATACGAGCGGCCAAACTGCACGAATGCAGGAATGAAGCCCCCGGGCAGGTGAGATCCTGCACGCAAAGGAACATTCCAAATTTCTGAGCCGCCGCGGCCATCAGCAATGATTCGGTTTGTCCTTTGCAGGCTTTTAACGCAACACCGGAATAGCCAAGTTCTCTGGCTTTCAAAAGTGCTTCGTAAGAAACCAGTGCTTCATCGATCACCACAGGTTTGATCTTTGAAACGGCATGCATCTCCGGGGCGCCCTCTGCGTCCAGATCTCGACTCGTCGGTTGTTCGATGTACTGAATCCGGTCGAATGCGGCGGAAGACGCCGCCTTGATACGGTTCAGGAATTCAATCACATAATCGGCGGAGCTGCATTTCTCATTGAAGTCGCATGAGTAGACCCAGGAGCTGCAACCGCGGGCCGTTTGTGCATCTGTTGCGACGCGGTCGATAGCAAGCACACGCTCAACATCCCAGTCAAGATCGTCACCGTTTAGTTTGATCTTCAAGTGTGTAAGACCATCGGCAGCAATCCACTCCGGCAGCGTGACAGGAAGCCCGTCCTGCGGGCGTTCCGTGACATCAGCTTCCGTCAGAGGATCGATCGCGCCAATCAAATGATAGAGCGGCAGAGTCGCGACAGGCTCCCGCAACGTGTACTGATCCAGGTACTCACCAGCAAACTGGTCATCCAGATACTCACTGAGATCAACATTACAAAACTCAGACGACAAGACGTTAAAGCTGCTGGCCTTGTGCAGTCGCCCATACGCGTCATGCATTGCGGCATCAACCGGGCTGGCAGCAACCAGTTGTGCAAGCGGTGGCAGTGGCTCATCAAGCCCCAGAGAACGAGCGATGCGATGGGCCTGATGATCGTATTCAGCTGACACTTCAAATTCGATCTCAAGCGGATGGCCGGTCCCGGGATAAGAATCGAACAATTCCACAACTTCCTGGGCGAAGGCCTTCATCGCCCGGTCGGTATCGGCTGGGTCCACATTTCCGGACGGCCACGCCCAAACGTTTCCAACAGGGATACTACCGTGGCCGATGGCATATCGCCCGTTTTGCGTCTCAACGGTCATGGTTGCATTCATCAACCAGGCGTGATCAACAATTCTTCCGCCAAACTTCAGAGCGGAACGGTAAGGAACCGATTCGAACGCCACGCTGACCTCTTTGATACGAATGTCGCTGGCTTTGCCGTGACCCATTACAAATTACCTCTGCGAAATGCACGTTGAGGAAGTGTGACTCAGTGAATGACTGCCCGAACAGCAAAGTTGTCGTTGCAGGCGATTCGCCCTGTGTGAAATTCTTTCGGACGAAGAATACAGCGAAGTTGACACACCATTCAATCGAACCCGGAGGTCAACCTTCCTTCAATCGATACCTGGTGCAGAAATTCAATCTCTGCATCAGCACAGAAGACATCAGTGTCAATGCCATGGTCGCAACATTCACGAACCTGCCGTCGGCGGCCCCACGGTGAAGTCACAATCCATAATTCGGTCGGTCATGGCCTGCAGCAGGGCAGGGTGCAACCCGAATGGCTGGGCAACGCTCCATACAATGCCCGGATGTGCCCTGGCCGCCTCAGCAACCAGATCCGGGATGTCCGTCGTCGAATGCCGTCCCGGAGAAAGGAAATACGGAAACACAACAATTCGTGCTGCTCCCTGTTGGACGCACCGAGCAAAGGCGGTGGCGATATCTGGTTGGGCCAGTTCCATGTGCGCCGGCTCCACAATTCCAAACATCGCCTGATCCCGCCAGCAGTTCACCGCGTCGAGCAGCATTTGGTTGCTGGCCTCACGACGGGAACCGTGGTCCACGACAATGACACCCGTTGTCGTATTCATTTCGAATCCAGCTCAAAATGCGATTCTGCCGCCATGCGAATAATCATTCTGTCTCATCGGAACGCCAGATCACTTTTGATTTGCTCATCAGGTCGTGCATCGCCTTTCGATCCGATCGGAATGCGCACATGATGAAGCCGATGTAAAACGTGATCGATGTAACGAATGCAGACGCAACTCGCCCAAACGCCTGTTTCGGCGTCAACGGCTTACCGTCATCACGCAATACAATTAACCCAAGGCTCCATTTTCCCAAAGTGGCCCTCGCAGCTCCGGATTCTCCTTTGGCAAAATAAATGCCCCACAATGCCAGCGCTGAAATTGCGTAAACAACATTGTTCAGCTTCTGACCGAGTTCCGGATAGCCATAGTAGACAAACATCAGTGCCCCCAGATAACCCAGCACAGAGGCGGGAATCAGCAGGACAATCATGATGATGTAATCCACCAGGAACGCCAGGAAACGAGGCCCGAATCCAACAGGCGTATTGTCCGGGAATTCATTCACCAGCGAAAGATCCGGCTTGAAGTAGAGACCGTAAAGACCGATGACCCGCATCATGAACACGGCTGGAAAAGACACCAGGCTGCACAGCAGTGCGTAGATAATGAACAACGCCCCAAACGTCAGCGGCAGCTCGTAAAACAAGAACCGCATGGAACCGTCGCCCATATCCACAAGGTTTGACGCCAGCCAGCCCAGCACTTCGCTCTGGGCATTCAGTGCCGTCGCCAGCAACCGAGCCTGCAAGGCGATACCAACTCCTGCCAGAATGATGGGAACCAGCAGCACCAGCACGATATTCAGGCCAGCGATATACAGCGATGGGGCAATTGTCTTGCCAAAATCGCGCGCCATCCAGTTGATCAACCACGCTCGGTATCCGTACTTTTGCGTGGTGTGAACCACGGCAGCCGGCAGAAACAACAACATCGGAAGCAGGAAGAGCACGCTCGCCAGAATCCCGGCCCCGATCTGCCCATTTCGGCCACCAGTCACGGCCAGAAGTGGAATGATCCAGATGAGCGGGGCCATCAACACAACCGGCCAGAAATAGAATCGAAAGCCCATGGTCAACGTCGCAAAGAAATCAAACTGGAAGCGTTTAATCTTCTTCTGCCCTTCCATCGTCAACTGGGCAATTTTTACGGCGAGGATCCAGCCCCAGCCCCCAAAGCCGAGCTGAAATACAATGGTCATCCCCAGCCAGAAGATTGCCGGCGGATCGCGAAAGGGCTGAAGATAGGGTGAGGGCAGGCGAATTGTCTGAGCCTCGGATTTTGCGGTGTAACGTTTTCCGTCGTACGTTGTGTTTCCACCTTTTTCGATGTTGATGACCAGAGTGTCACCTTCGATCACCCCGTTTGCTTCTTTCATGCTTTCCAGTAGCTCGGCAGTCCGTCCCTTGATGTACCAGTTATACGCGTAGCTACAAGTGCCAGCCATCGAAAGAGTTATGGACCAGATGACCGCGGTCAGCACAGCATAATTCATATGCTTCTTCAGGAATTTTCCGCCGTCACTCCAGATCTTCGAATAGAACTCCGCCGGTGGTGGTCCCTTGCGTTCTTTAATCAGACGTTGCCGCTCGCTCAATACCCCCGTGGCAATCGTCACTTTGCACTTCGGGCATTCGACGTCGTTAATGTGCACCGGAGACGCACACGCGGGACAGACTTTGCGGCGCGAGTCTTCAGCTCGATTGAGATCGATTCCACCAAACAAATCACCGCCAAATGCGTTTGCATCCCCGCTGTCGGTCTCCTCAGCAGGAGGGCGACGACGACGACGCGGCTCACCGGCATTTCCACCAGTCGGCGCAGATCCGGCGGGAACGGGAACCTTGACCTTCCCGCCACAACTCTTGCAGAGCACGACGCGACCAGCTGCCTTTTCAGGCACATTCAAAACGGCCTCGCAGGCACGGCAGCGAACCTTGATCGGCATGATGTCCTCTTAAACGATCTCTTCAACCGAAACTTCGAACCCCGCAAAATGGGAGAGTGGGTTCAATTTAACCGATCAAACCCCCGCGGGCACAGCGATTTCGGCAGCTTCCAGGCTGTTGGCCCCATTTTCAGCTCACACTTCGCGACATTCGTCAGATTTGGAGACATAAGAATCACCCAGCAACTCTCGACGCCAGTTTTCGCCGCCAAATCGACTTAAAAGCCATTCCAGAATAGCAATGGGACGGTCCATCTGTTCGCTGCCGACAGCCAGATCAGGCTCGACAATGTCAAACCCATCCAGGGAAAGGTGAATTCCCCACCCCTCTCGAGCGGCAAAAACGTTCATTCGATCCATCACCCGTTTCGCCCACACAATGCCGAAAAAGTCCCGAAATACAAACCAGCACCGATTTCCGGCGGAAAGTGCATCGAGCGGCTTTCTTGATCGCAGTTCGGTAAGTCGGCGAAGCCACAAATAACCTGCGACTGGGGGGAAACCTGATGCGATCCACGGCAATAGCCCAGCGTTGTGCCATCCCGCGACCGGTCCGATTCGCGCCATGATGGCAGCCGTGTAAAGAACGGCAGCCGTGGTATTTGCCGTCCCGAAGTAGTTTCCAAATGCCATCAGCAATACCAGGAGAAATCCAAGGACGGCGGGCCCCCCAAGCTCGATGGGCGATTGCCCCTTCGACTGAAATGCTTCCGAAATTGCCGGCCACAATAGCACGAGAATCATTGGAGCGACCACGAAAACGGACCATGCCCGCCCCCCGGGCATTCTGGCTCCAAGGACGCTGACCATGGGAGCCAGCATGAAAACTCCGGCGACATACCCAGCCAGATGCCGCGCAGATATCCACGCGAATGAGTTTGGGATGTGAGAATCCAGTCCATCGATGCCAAGCAAAGTCGACAGACAACAGATGAACCAGGCCGCCAGCATCCAGTTCCACGCGGCCCGCAGCGAATTCCCACTGGCTGCCCTCCGCAATCGAATCAGAAGAAGCAGTTCCCAAAATCTCATCACACATTCGAAGGCTGTCACGGGCTCAAACTCAGGGGAAAAGGCGGGCATCGTTCGGCAATTGAGGAGCAAAGGATAAGCGAATTATCGGAAACCTGTCCGTTTAGACCCCTCCCTGATCTGATGATCTTCATTGTGGGGATTTTTGCAAATTCAACCAATGTGCCCTGCAATTCACTTCCGATGATAATGCGGGGAGTGCCTTCGACGACGCTTGTTTGCTCTGTGGGGGAAAGATTGGTCCCGCACAGGTGGTTCCGAGGGCCTCACCGAGAGATCAATGAAAGTGTGGCGCTAAATCAAATTTGAATCCGAAGATGTCGGACAGGCAGTCTAACGGGATGCCAGCTGACAGGTTCTCTCAAGTCGCATGAGGAATCTAAAGGATTTCGTCAGCATCTCGAAACGTGGGGGTTAAGAAATGAATTTACGTCGACCCTGGGTCATCCTGCTCGCAGGAGTCCTGTCAGCCTCCGGCAGTGGGTGCGCCGTTTACAATGCGGTCACATCCACGTCGCATTCTTCATCGGGCCCCAACGGGACTGCGGAGCGGTTCGTATCAATCGGAAGAACGTTTGAAAACCAGAGCCGATACGATCAAGCCGAAATGATGTATCGTAAAGCTCTGCGAATCCGCCCCAATGATGAAACCATCCAGAGTCACTTGACACAGCTTGCTGACCGGCGAGCTGGCAGAGATTTCGGTGCCGACTCCATCGATCGAGCCGTCGCGATGGCAGACGCAGTCAGCGGCCGGAAAACTTCCAGCTTCCTCGCTGCCGAAGCAAAGGCCGTTGCCGTTGAAGCAGCCCTCTCCGGGATACCTGAGCAGGCCGAAAAGCTGGTTCCTTCGAATTCAGGCACTGCTTCTTTGAATTCAGTAGAACTGGAAAACCTTCCCACGATTGCTCAGGCTGCCGGGACAATTGCTGTTGAGCAATCCGCTGTCTCGACCTCCGGACGAATGAGAATCTCTGAATGGTCTGAGGAAGAGACGGATCCTGCCGGACTTGTTCTGCTCAGCGAGTCATCCGCTGACGAGACCTGGGACGATGTGGCTCCGATTCCACCACAGATCGATGCATTTGTCGATGTCCCACTGCCAGCGCCATCGGATACCAATCTCGTTTCGATGGACCAGCTCTACGCAGCAACTGATGATATTGAAGCCAACGTGACCGTGATCATCCGTGCGTTGCAACATGGAGACAGCACGGACACCAAGACCCTGGCGGCAGCACTGCTGGGAGACTGCCAATCCAATGCGGCTGAATCATCGTCGGCACTGTCTGCGGCTCTGAAAACCGAATCCGATCAGGGACTGTTGCTGGCAATTGCTGATTCCCAAACTCAACGCGGCATCGCAGACGAGTCGACGGTTCAGACTCTGTTGAGCATCAGTCGCGACGCAACATCACCTCATCAGGTTCAGGCGGTTTCCAGCCTTAGATACTTCGCAGCGTCGCCTGCCGCTCGGCAGTGCGAGCAGCATTTGGCACACCTGGTCGACACAGGCAGCGAGAATGTCAGAGCGGCAGCCGTGCTGACCCTGGCAGACTTCGAGGAGTCAGCCATTACGCTGACTGCACTGGAAGAACTTGTCTCCGATGACAACGAAGAAAGAGTGCGAGAAGCCGCGCGAGCTGCCATCGAACGAAAAAAAGTACAGACCGCACCCGCAGGCAGGTCGTCTCTCTGAGGCCGGTCTGCGTCTGATTTTCAGCGTACGTTCAAGTTTCCGACAGTAAATCTGTACAGCACAACCAGCGACACTGACGTCGCAGGATGGAGTGTTCAGGGATGATCAAGATAAATCTAAGAACCCTACTAGCGCTGATGTTTTGTGCAACAGCCGGATGCTCTGCAATTCACGACACTGTTGTGGAACAAGAGATGAGCGTGCGTAACTTTGTGCTCGCTCAAAAAGCCTGGGGGGAATGGTCGTGGTGCTACGAAGACCTCGACTACCCATTGCATTTCGCAAAGGGCTTCAAAGACGGATACCGTAACATCCTTGAGGGTGGTAATGGCTGCCAGCCGACGCTGCCGCCAAAGTGTTACTGGAAGCCCCAGTTTCAGAGCCCTGAGGGTCGCTGCAAGACGACCGCATGGTTTGACGGGTTCTCACACGGCGCACTGGCTGCACAACAAGACGGCTACGGAAGTCTGCAGGAGATTCCGATCTCTCCGACAGCCCGCGCGAACCTGATGACTCGCTTGTCGACACCGGCTGCGTTTCCATTTCAGGGCATGAGTACTCCATCGGTTCCTGCCCCTGATTCAATGATTGAAGTCCCAAGGCAGATGCCTGATACACAACTGCAGCAGGCAATTCCTCTGCCAACGATGGGCGATGGAGAGTCATTAAACGGCCCTGCGGTTCCGCCTGTGCGGAGCTACGAAGAGTAATTCAACCACTCCCGAGAGTTGATCGTCTGGTATTTTTCTTGTTCTGTGAGTCACAGAATCGCTCATGGAGAGCGAAGCGACTGGATCATTCCGGCATCGCGTTGGAGATTGTTTCATGCATAATCAACATCAGCCATGTAGTTCTCAGTCACGCTTGACTGGCCAACCGCCAAGGCCGGGAATCATCCAGACATCCCTCTTCGCTCCGATCGCGCTGCTGCTGGGGGCTGTGGCAACTTTGTCCGGCTGCCAGACAATCGACGCGGTCCCGGTTTCACGGGTGCCCAGAGCTCTTCTTCAGGGCGACCTCAAGGACAAGTACGAAGACATTTCCCTGCTCCGTCTGCGACAGGATCCTCCGGATGTTTATCTTCTGGGGCCCGGCGATGTACTTGGGATTTCCATCGACAAGATCATCGGAAGCGCAGAATCACTGCCTCCGGTTCACTATCCGGAAGATTCAAATCTGCCTCCGGCAATCGGATATCCAGTACCTGTTCGAGAAGATGGAACCGTTGCACTGCCACTCGTTGACGCAGTCAAGGTCGGTGGAATGTCGCTTGTAGAAGCAACCGCCAAAATCCGAAACGCCTACATCTACCCGAAGGCGTACATCAAGGAAGGCCAGGACGACAAAGTTATCCTGACGCTTATTCGGAAGAGGACAACCCGAGTGCTGGTGATCCGGGAAGAGTCTGGTGGAGCAGCTGATATATCCAAGCGGGGTACAGGCCACATTGTCGACCTGCCCGCGTACGAAAATGACGTCCTGACCGCCCTGAGCAAGACCGGTGGGATGCCCGGTACGGATGCAAAGAATGAAGTTCTCATCTACCGGGGAATGTATTCTGACGCAGTCAGCTACGATTCGATCATGAACAATCTGTGCCTGGATGCCTGTCAGGATCCCTGCTTCTGCAACGAAGCTCCCGTTCCTGACCCACCCAATCTGACCCGCATCCCATTGCGATATAACCCTGCAAATCCTCCGGCATTCAATCAGAATGATGTGATCCTGAGCGAAGGCGACATCCTGATCATTCGAAGTCGGGACAAGGAAACATTCTTCACGGCAGGAGTTCTGGGAGGCGGAGAGCATCCACTACCTCGAGACAAAGATCTGGACATTATCGGAGCCATTGCTCTTGCAGGTGGTCCACTTGGAAATGCCGGCACCGGAGTCATGGCGATCGGAGGCCGTGGTGGAATGGGCGGAGGAGGACGAGGTGGCTCATCCGGAACAAATTGCCAGCCATCTGAAGCCATTATCATTCGTGAACTGCCATGCGGTGACCAGATCTCAATGAAGGTGAACCTCAATCGCGCCCTGCAATATCGCTCTGAGCGAGTGCTCATCCAGCCGGGAGATGTGATCGTGCTGCGATACACACTGGCGGAAGAAGTTGGTAACGCACTGCTGAACCTTGTCCAGTTCAACTTCCTGATGAACGGTTTCGGCGGCGGCCGGTTCTAAGAGCCCTTTGCAATCCAGACAATCGACGAGCTGAGGCACGAAAGTGTCTCAGCTTTTTTCGTTGTTCCAGTCCTGAAGCCTCATCGCTTCTGTGAGTGCGCTGCGTAACCCTTTTGCAATCTGTAGTCCATGCGCCTTTCGGTCGCCTGAACAAAGCCGTTGGTTGACTTCAACTTCAATTCCACAGTACACCGCAGCGCAGGAAAGATGCTCCGTCGTTTTTCGGAGTTGAGTCGTCAATCCATCCGCGGCACCTCGATATGGCTGATTGCAGTGCAAACGCCACCCGGGAAAGACCGCGCGAAGGTTTCGCTTCCATTCACGACACAGGTCTTTTTCTGTCTTACGACGCGGATCATAAAGCAACCCGATATCTGTGGTTCTGCAGACGCCATCGAATACAGGAGTAAATGAATGCATCGAAATATGCACGACATTGTTGCCCTGATCCAGCTGGCTGCAAATGAAGTCCGTCACCCTTTTGCGGTAGGGCCGGTAGTACTTCTCCAGAATGAGTTGCCTTTCTGAGCCGCTCAGACCAACGGTAAACTCAGAGAACAACTGTTTGTGCCACGTCGATCGATTCAGTTCGACGAGCAACCGAGATATGGTCGAAAAATACAATGGAGCCTTCAGGTCACTGGCGAACGTTCTGGCAATTCCCAACGCACCAGGATCCCATCCCCGATGCGACGAAAGAACTTTCGATGCATTGGCGAACAGAGGTTGGTAGTCGGCAGGAATATGGTTTCCACCATGCTCACAGGTCACGACAACCTGAGTTTGCTGGTGAGGGCTCTCAGCAATGTTCCCTGCCGAGTCCGCAGTGCGGACCGTCGTTTTCTTAGCTGGCATTGATGTGCTGACTCAGCCACTCCAGTGGTAATCCGATATGGCAGACATGGATCCTGCCCGTGAGCGAAGTAGCCGCTGGATGATCGAAGCCTCGTTTGCGGGCCACGAAACTCACCGTTTCGTCAGCTTTCACGCACGTCTCCAGTGCCTCCCCCGTGTCGCAGTTCATCCCCGACGGAAGATCTACTGAAAGTACCCGGGCCGAACATCGATTGATCGCATGGATCACGGATCGATACGGCTCACGCGGCGGGCCGGTTAATCCCGTACCCAACAGGGCATCGACGACCCAATCCGATTCGTTGAGCTGTCCCAGAACTAAGCCGAGCTGCTCCGGCGAAGTCCGATTTGGAAAAAGGCCCGCGTTCATCAGAATCCTTTCGTTAAGCTCCGCGTCACCTTGCAGCAACTTCCCGTCGTCAACGATCACTGTGCTGGCTGACCGGCCATTCGCAGACAGTAAGCGAGCCAGCGCCAAACCATCCCCTCCGTTATTCCCGGTGCCGCAGACAATCAGAACCCTGGGGTGCGGCTCGTCGTCCAGCTTCTCCATCAGGATGTCGCACAGTCCTCGAGCTGCGTTCTCCATCAGCAGTGCTCCCGGAATCCCAAGCTCCCTGATCGCGCACGCATCAATGTTCCGGACCTGATCCCGGCTCAATGAATGATTGAGTGAAGACATCGGAGCCCTGACGTGAATACAAATTGATCCCGATTTATGCAGCGTTTTCGACCTGACACAGCGCAACAGAATGGCTTTTGGGGGGATTATACAAACCAGACTAGTATTCTCCGTAGTGTCCGCTGCAGAATTCGTTTCACAAATTCGAACAAACTTTCGTTTCTGAAAGCCCGGTTATTCAGGCCGCCAAACTCGATCAGACAGAGTCACTAAGATGAATCAGGACCAAGCTCCACTGACAACACTGGTGCCGCTTCTCGAACGACTTCGCTCCAATTGCGAACAATATGATCAGATCAATCGGACGGTATCAGATCAGCTGTTCCAAATGGATGCCGCCGAAAATGAATCGCGAGAACAGATCCTCCAGCACCACCGCACTGCTTCCGAGACCGTTCTGCGTCAAATCGAAGACGAATTCACAAGCCGATGCAGAATCATCGAAGAGACAGCAGACAGCCAGCGATCAACAACACTCACCGAACGCCAAAATCAAATCAATGAACAGTCCACGGCATTTGAACAGGCGAAAACGGCCCACGTCCGTGCGCTCGAAAGTGAACTCTGGGTCCTGCAGTCGGTCTGCGACGAGAACGGCGAAGATACTCCCGTTTCACAATATCAAAAGGCCAGAAGCATCTTTCTCAACCGGCAAACAGACAATGAGCAGGCCCTCGAGAGCATTTCCTCGCGGATGAAGGACGCAAAGGCATTTCTCGCGCGATGCCACACAGGCATGGACGACACACCATTAACTCCCAACCTGAAACCCGCCAGAGCCGACGTTAATCTGGAACATGTCGTTGTCGAATCGAATACTGCCCACGCTGCAGTCGACAAACTCTTCGGTCTGAAGTCCACAGGACTACTTATCGGTCTGCGTCCATTCGTGATGGCAATTCTGATAACGCTGGCCGTTGCGATTCCCGTTACCACCCTGAAAGCCGATTTGAGGTCCTTCGTGAATCCTGAAATCACATCGCCTGACTGGGGCTGGCTGGGAGTCAGTTTCTTAATCGGCGGCGGTGCTGCTGCGCTACTTGTGGGAACACTCGTTCTGACAACGCAATCGAAACTTCGCAGTTTCTTCGAGCAGATCCAGCAATCGGCATCTAACGCTCAGCATGCAGCAGCCACATGGAAGACTCAGACCGAACGCGAACTTATCAAGATGCGAAAGTCCGCCAAACGATGGCAAAAAGAGATGACAAACCTGAGAGACAAACACACACAGGCTCTTCATGGGGGAGCTGACAGTCAACTCGAAGAAATGCGACGGCAGCTGAATCACAACACGAACATCATTGCTCAATACTACGACCAGCAGATTGTCGACATTGAGGCCCGGCGAGACCGAGATCAGCAGATGATGAATCAATGGAAACAGACAGAAACAGCTCGAATGACTGAGCATCTCAGGGGAGAATTGACGGCCGCACTTCAGAAACTCGAAAGCGACATCCAGCACCAATCCGAAACTCTGAAGACTCATCGGGAACAGGTACTTCAGCGATGGGAACACGAATCGAAAATGGCCATTGCAATTGCGAATGGCAGTACCGCAGCTGTCGGTGAATTAAACGAATGGCCGCACCTGCGAGACGGCACCTGGACCGCACCGGAATATCTGCCCGAAGCAATCCCGGCCGGCCGGATCGATTTCACAATATCGCTGCCGCCTCAGGACAACGCCACCCCGGTGAAGTCCTCGATCAGTCTGCCCGCCGTGCTTCGATTCCCTTCTGATACTTCCATTCTTGTCCAGCATGATGCCGCTTCTCGAGAGACCGCCCTGGAATTTGTACGTGCCATTCTTCTCAAACTGCTGACAACAATTACTCCCGGGCGCGTGCAGTTTACTCTGATTGACCCGGTTGGACTCGGACAGAGTTTTTCCGCGATGATGCATATGGCCGACTTTGACGAACTCTTAATTGGAAGTCGCATCTGGACCGACGCAACTCAGATCAGGGATCGCCTGCAAAAAGTGACTGAGCATATGGAGAATGTCTTCCAGACCTATTTGCGAAGCGAGTTCGAAACGATCGAACAATACAACGCCTCAGCAGGTGAAGTTGCAGAACCCTATCACTTTGTTGTCGTCGCAGGTTTCCCAACGGGGATTTCCGAGGAAGCCTCCAGACATCTTTCGAGCATACTGACAAGTGGTCCGCGATGTGGCGTTCATGCAATCATCACGCACGATCCTTCAATTCCGGCTCCTCGCTTATTTGATCTGAACGTTCTCAGGAATCAGTGTCTGACATTTCGCGCGGGAAAGGGTCAGGTCGAATTTCAGACAGAAGAACCGGTCCAGCTGAAGTTCACCGCGCTGAAGCCACCCGAATCAGGCCAGTACGTCGCGATCGTACGAGCTGTTGGCGAGAAATCGAAGAATGCTCGTCGTGTTGAAGTCTCCTTTTCCCGAATTGCCCCGTCCAATGACCAGATCTGGAGTCTCTCAACGGCGGACGGAATCGACCTCCCCATCGGACGGGCCGGGGCAGCAAGATTACAATACCTGCGACTGGGGCGTGGTACGAGCCAGCACATCATGATTGCGGGGAAAACCGGATCGGGCAAATCGACCCTGCTGCATATTCTCATCACCAATCTCGCCCTTCACTACAGTCCCAACGAAATCCAGTTCTTTCTGATCGACTTCAAGAAGGGGGTAGAATTTCGAACCTACGCAGCAAACCAATTGCCACATGCAAAGGTCATTGCAATTGAGAGCGACCGGGAATTCGGTTTAAGTGTCCTCGAGCGACTGGATGAAATTCTCCAGGAAAGGGGAGAACTGTTTCGCAGCCGTGGCGTTCAGGATGTTCCATCCTTCCGGGAGAAATTCCCGAATGAAACGATGCCTCGACTGCTCCTGCTGATCGATGAATTCCAGGAATTCTTCGTCGCGGAAGACCGTGTGTCATCTCGAGCATCATTACTTCTGGACCGACTGGTACGTCAGGGACGAGCCTTCGGGGTCCATGTCATCCTGGGTTCCCAGACACTCGGTGGCGCTTATTCGCTGGCGCGAAGTACGCTGGGGCAGGTCGCCGTTCGCATCGCGCTGCAATGCAGCGAAGGTGACGCACATCTGATCCTCAGTGAGGAAAATTCAGCCGCTCGGCTGCTCACACGTCCCGGTGAAGCCATCTACAACGATGCCAACGGAATGACGGAAGGCAACCACCCATTCCAGATTGCGTGGATGACAGAACGTCGCAGAGAACAGGCAATTCAGGACATGCTCCAGTATGACCGGAAACATGCTGGCATTCAGCCACTTCAGTCAGAAAGTCGCATGATTGTCTTCGAAGGAAACGTGGCCCCTTCGGCAGAACTTTGCGGGCCTCTGAACGCCTGGCTCGCGAGCGAAACGGATGCCACTCGCCGTGTCTCCGAATATCTGCCCATCTGGATCGGCGAACCCGTAGCGATTGCGTCCCCAGTTTGCGTCGAGCTCAGGAGGGCAAGCGGACAGAATCTATTGATTGTGGGACAGGATACTGACCTTGCAGATTCCATTTTGCTGATGTCGGCGCTGGCGTGCTTTCACCCCAATCACCAGGGACAGTTCATTCTGCTGCATGACCAGCGTGACCGGGAAGCCGTCACGCGGATGACAGAAATGCTTGCCGTACTGAACTCACCCGTCTACTCGATGCGAACGGTCACGGAAACGGACGCAGTCATTTCGGAGCTGCATCAAAAACTAATCCTGCGAGAGACCACTATCGCAGACGGAGAAAAGCCGGAGATTGTCTGCGCAATTCGCAACCTGGGCCAGTTCCGCACTCTGCGCAGAGATGATGATGAATACGGTTTCGGCGGTTTCGGTGAACGCAAGCCCGAGACAACGAGCAGCCTTCTCACAGACTTAATCAAGCGTGGCCCTTTGGTTGGAATCCACCTGATCATCTGGTCGGATACATACAGCAATGCCACCCGATGGCTCGCAAACTCGATGATGCGGGAGTTCGAATATCGAATCGCCTTCCGCATGAACCAAACAGACTCTGCCAGCCTGCTGGACACGCCAGTTGCCTCCTCACTGAGTCCGGGCCGCGCCATTCTTTACCGGGATCAAACCGGAACTGCCGACAAATTTCGACCGTTCGCCTGGCCGACAACAAAATGGCTGCGTAATCAAACGGGTGCTGACGAACAGAATCGCCTTGGGACAACAACAGACGAAGTCGTCTTACCCACCAGCGAACAAACCGGCGAAATCACCCTGTCAACGGCACCGAGCCAGAGTGCACCCGACATTCAGGAAACGGCCCCCGCTCCAGCGACCCACGCAAACACAACTCCTTCCGAACACTCAGAATCCGTAATCGATTCAGGCGACATGGACGACGATTTGGAAGCCTTTGATATCAACTCCATCACCATCGAATGACCGACAACAGAAGCAGAAGGTTCAGATTTCTGTGATGTTCGACCGAACTGCCCACCCGTGGCCTGGATTCCAATCGCGCGACGGAAATTGAACACTCAGCACCATGATCGTTTACGCCCGTACAACATTGGCCGCCACCCAATTTCCATCTCGAAATGACTGCGCGTTGGCGACAGTTGTCTCTGCAATTCGAGTCAGGGCTTCACTCGTGAAGAATCCCTGATGCCCGGTAATCAGCACGTTCGGGAATGTTAACAGTCGGGCAAAGACATCATCGGGGATCGCCTGTTCGGAATGATCTGTAAAGAACAGGCTTGCCTCTTCTTCGTAGACATCCAGCGCAACTCCCCGGACGTGTTGCGTCTTGAGGCCATGTATCAGTGATCTCGTGTCGATTAATCCACCACGACTGGTATTAACAATGATCCCCCCGGGCTGCATCAGGCTAATCGTATGACGGTTGATGAGGTGTGTTGTTTCGATCGTCAGCGGGCAGTGCAGAGTGACAATTCGTGACTGCTTCAGCAATTCCGGCATTTCAACATATTCTACTCCCGCATCCACCAGCTCCGGGTTGGGGTATTTGTCGCAGGCCAGAACGCGACAACCGAAGCCTCGGAAAATATTCACTACGCAAGTACCAATTCGCCCGGTGCCGATCACACCAACGGTCTTTTCGTGAATATCAAACCCCAGTAGTCCGCTCAGCCGAAAATCACCTTCCCGCACGCGGCTCCATGCCCGATGAATCTGGCGAATCAGGCAGAGCGTCAGGGCGACGGTATGCTCTGCAACAGCATGGGGCGAATACTCAGGCACTCGCATCACGACGATGTCGAATTCGGCTGCAGCCTGAAGGTCAACATTGTTGAATCCTGCACAACGCAGCAGCACCAGCCGAATGCCCAGACCGGCAAGGGCAGATAACACTTCCCGGTCGACCTGATCATTTACGAAACAGCAAATGGCATCGCAGCCCTGGGAAATAACGACACTGTCTCGCGTTAGTCCAGCCTCAAAGTGAACGAACTCGACGGCGTTGGCGTCAGAGGCAGCGCTGTCCAGAAATCGCCGATCGTATGGCTGGCTGGAAAAGACGGCAATTCTCATCAACAGAAACCCCCAAAGCGAGATCACGAAAGTCCGGTTCCGGGCAACTTCAGTTCAAGTCTGAATACTCATGCGGTGTGTGTCTACTGAAGCGCCACTGCCTTTCAACCGGCTGGCAACAATCCCTTTCGCTTGACGAGATGGCATTGTTTATCGCCGTAAACGGTTGTCCTAAAGAATCAGGTTATGCACGTTCGATGATGTGAAGGGGGGATCGCGCTGCGCAGGGATCGGCAATGAGTGCCGAAGCCTGCTGGCTGGACAACTCTTGTTCAGGCAAACACCAGCGATTGGATGGATCTTCCACGCCACGGACTGGGGCACAGCATGTACGAAAATCATTTTGGATTCCATCGTCAGCCTTTTCAGGTTTGTGATGGCGGAAACAGCTTCTTTTTTTCTGAATCTGTCGCCGAAATTCTGCCTCCACTTCTGCATGCTCTGCGGACAGACCTTGGCGTCGCAGTACTTACCGGACCGACCGGTTGTGGCAGAACCACGCTGTTGCGACATCTCAGAAATCTCCTGGCTGCCGGTGGACGCGCTGTGATGTGTCCTGCAGCAGGACTGGACACACCCGCGGATCTGCTTTCGACGCTTTATCATGCCGCCATGCAAACGGCCGGAGCGTTGAATTCGACAGTCGCACCCGCCTCAGCGCGGCTCACCCGATGGGATGTCAAAGACCGACTCCGGAAATCGAGTGAGCTCTGGGGGCCAGTGATCCTGCTGATCGACGACGCTCACCTGCTTTCATTTGGAGTGTTGAACGAATTAAGAGCGTTCACCGAAGAACTCATTGATGGGCGGCAGTCGGTCCGTTGTCTGATTTCAGGCCCAATGGCACTGGAAGAGGAATTGGCACGGCCGTCGCATTCGGATTTTGCTAGTCATACACGATGCCATGTCTTTCTTCAGCCCCTGACAATGCGAGAATCCGTCGGCTACCTCCACAAGCAGATTCAGTCTGTCGGTGGCGATGCCACGCAGTTGTTGACATACGACGCCGTCAACTACATCACCCAGGCGGCCGATGGTTCCCCCCGGGCAATCAACCTACTGGCCGATGAAAGCCTTGTTGTCGCAGCGCAGGAGGGTAAATCGAAGGTAGATCTGAATTGTGTGCGCAGCGCTTTCAGAAGACTGCAGCATCTGCCATGTTCCTGGGGCGTCTCGCTCGACGACGGCTCGGACGCTGAGGACGACGATTGCGACGACCAGGCAACCGACTCCGGCCAGTTACGCGGCAAACTTCCATCTGCAGGTGACTCTTCCAGCGTCATCGAATTTGGCAACGCTCACACCGAAGAACCAGCCAGCTCAAAAGTGGAGACATCACGACAGAACACCGGATATGAATTTTCGGCTCCGGGCGTCATTGAGATCGGCGCGCCCTCGCCGGTTGCACGGATTCAAAAGGAAAACCCAGGCGTTGCGACAAAAATAGAATCTGAATTGGAAGAACTCCGGCTCCAGCCGGCAATCGATTTCACCATCGAATTCGCGGAAGCCCCATCACTGCTGACGGAATTTGCCGTTGAGAATGACCTACCTCTGTCAAACGACGAAGAGCAAGAAACCGCAGAGTCCTGCACCATCGAAATCAGCGAAATCCTTACGCACTCGTCGCCAGAGAAGGAGTTCTCCGATTTCTCCTGCGAATGTGGCAGTGACTGCAGCAAATGCGAGGAAAGAGAACACGAAGACGTCATCCTTGCTGTGGCAGAAGTCCCCGGCATCGAAACGGACGCATCCGACCTGGAAGAAAGCCAGATATCAAAATCTGGTCAACGACATGGAACGTACATCCATCGAGGACTATCGAGCCGGGTTCCGGTGTTTGATCGCTATACCTGGCTGGAACTCGGTCGTGACGTTCCATTCGGACAGATGAACACGGTACCGCATTACCACCAGCTGGCTGTGCAGGAACTGAAGGGGTCAGCTTCTTCATTCATCCCAGAGCCAGGCTTTCCGGAAATTGTCACTACGCAGTGCACCGATGCAGAAATTAAGGCTCTGCTTTCGGGCTCAACAGAATGTACGTTCTCTGGAACATTTGTCCCGATGCAAGTGAGCGGGAAAAGTGCATCAACGATCGAGAATGACTCCAGCGACTCGCACCGACAGACCTGTTCAGATGAACGGCCTGCCATCGAAGACAATCAGTGGCAGGATGGAAAACTGGTCCGGCTATGCAAACCGACTGAGTCAACGGACCAGGAACCGGACGAGACTCGCTTGTCGCTGGCTGAAGGAGCCGACCACCACCAGATTGCCAGTGAGTCTCCTGACCCGACGACGATTCCAATTCGGCCGGAGTTGCTCGAATCGCAAATCAATGAATCACGGGTCGAACAAGACGAGTCAGTTTCAGCCGATCGTTCATCTGAACCTGTAAAAGAACGATTGCAGTTCTTTACGCTGGAGGCTTCAGTAGAAACCGTTGGATCAGGAGTGCGATTCACTGAGGACGAGGCTGTTCCACTTGCTGAGTCGATCGCCTGTCTTCAGGCCGAAATGCAACAGTTTCGGACGGATGGAGTTCCACATCCGGAAGGTCAGAACGAAGACGAACTCCAGCGTTTTATCACGGAACAAAGACGAAACGCTCAGGACCAGCGGTCAGGCACAATCCTCAGCGAGGCGACCGAGCGACTGGCGGCCGCACACAGGATCGAAACGCGGCAGCCTCAGGCAATTCCACGTTATCAAATGACACCGTCGACGCCGGCGGCGGTGGAAAATGATCAATTAAACACCGCCCCGGGCCCTGTCGAAACCGTTTCGGAATCTGCACCCAGATTTCGCCAACTCTTCACACGACTTCGAACGCTTCGATCAAATCGGCGACACATTGGCTAGAATTACAGCCTGGATGCCCTGTAATCATGCATTCGTCCACGGCTGAGCAGAATTGAATTGGCCATGATCTGGAATCTGCGGATTGAATGCGGGCCATGGCTCGAGCCTCACGAAGTGGATCACTATGGTCATAGTTGGCAATTGTATCTCGATCATCCGACTTAGATTGGAATGAATATGTCCGGGGCCATCATTCCTCGCAACAGCGGTACTTCAAGCACGTTCGATCAGGTTGCCGACGCTCACTCACTGTACCGGTACTGGGGCGCGCATTTGGTCCCGGGAGGCGTTCGATATGCAGTCTGGGCACCGAATGCGAAGGAAGTCTCGGTCATCAGCGATGGCAATGGCTGGACAGCTGGAAGAGACTGGCTGAATTCCAGCGACACGGGAGTTTGGTCGGGTGTCGTCAAGGGTGCCATTCCGGGGACGCGTTATAAATACGCCATCCGCACACAGACCGGCCAACTGCTCGAAAAGGCGGACCCTGTTGGTTTCTACAGTGAATTCCGGCCGCAAACGGCTTCAGTTGTATGGAGTCTGCGAGATTTCGAGTGGCATGACTCCGACTGGATGCGAAACCGGGCCAGGACGAACTGGCTTGAAGCTCCGGTGTCGATCTACGAAGTACATCCCGGTTCGTGGAAGCGTCCCACTGACGGTCGCACGTTCCTGAATTATCGGGAGCTGGCTCACAAATTAGCCGAGTACGTCGGAGAGATGGGCTACACGCATATCCAGCTGATGCCGATTACCGAACACCCTTTCGATGGTTCATGGGGATATCAAACCACCGGCTATTTCGCGACGACGTCGCGATTTGGCTCTCCACATGATTTCCAGTACTTCGTCGACTACATGCACCAACAGGGCATCGGAGTATTGCTGGACTGGGTGCCCGGTCATTTCCCAACTGATGGTCATGCCCTCGCCATGTTCGATGGTACCTGCCTGTACGAACATGCCGATCCACGGCTCGGCTACCACCCGGACTGGAACACGTTGATCTTCAATTATGGTCGGCGGGAAGTCAGCGAATTCCTGATCTCCAGTGCTCGATTCTGGTGCGACGTTTACCACATTGACGGCCTTCGCGTCGATGCTGTGGCATCGATGCTGTACCTCGACTATTCCCGAGATTCCGGACAGTGGATCCCAAACCAGTTTGGTGGCAGAGAAAACCTGGAGGCCATTCAGTTTCTGCGTGACATGAACACGATGCTACACGCCGACTTTCCTGGCATTCTCACCATCGCCGAAGAATCCACCGCCTGGCCGGGAGTTTCCCGCCCCGTGTTCACCGGCGGACTCGGATTCACAATGAAATGGGACATGGGCTGGATGAACGACACGCTTCGGTTCATGCGGCGGGATCCAATACACCGTCAACATCACCTTAATGACCTGACATTCCGCGGAGTCTACGCATTCTCTGAAAACTTCGTGCTGCCGTTGTCGCACGATGAAGTGGTGCATGGGAAACAATCACTGCTGAATCAGATGGCAGGTGATGAATGGCAGAAATTCGCAAATCTCCGGTTGCTTCTTTCGATGCAGTACGCAACGCCGGGGAAGAAGCTGCAGTTTATGGGAACAGAACTCGGTCAGTGGAATGAATGGAATCACGACGCTGAAGTCGACTGGGTGTTGCGGACATTCGACCGTCATGAGGGTATTCGCCGGATGCTGTGCGACCTCAATCGCATCTACCTTTCCGAGCCAGCGCTTCACGAGTGCGATGTCCTGCCGGAAGGATTTCAATGGATTATCGGCGACGATCGCAGCAACTGCGTGGTCGCGTTCCTGCGCAAATCCAGAGATAACGCAGAGACACTGGTCGTTGTCTGCAACCTGACGCCGGTTCCGCGAGGGGACTATCAGGTAGGCGTGCCCGCGGCTGGCTTCTATCGTGAGATCTTCAACAGCGACGCCCAATGGTACGACGGGACAGGTAGCGGAAATAAAGGTGGAGTTTACTCAAAGGAAAAGGAATCACACGGGATGGAAAACAGCATCCGTATTCTTGCTCCACCACTTGGTGTCTGCATCTTTAAAGCAATCACAGGTCCGCCACCGGATGAAACGTCCGCTTCCGGCCGACCACGCATTTAGCTTACCGGCCCGTTGAAAAACGGGGCTGGATCGAGCAGGAGACCTGAAACACGCCGGTTGACAGCCGTGCAGCGTGCCTGTACCGATTTTTCAACGGACAGTTAGCCGCGTCGTTCGATCGACACGTCGGATGCAACAGTTTCGGAACTGGCCCAATGGTCAGAAGCACCGCAAGTCCGATGTGCGACAATTTGAACTGAAGCCTCCGCGGTCTATCATCGCACCAGGCATGACGTCAAAGGACGATTCCAGGGGATGCGTGCGTTTCTGCGACGCCAGACATTGCAACAGCGCTGGCAGTCTTCATACTGCCAGCAGAACATAGTTCCGTGATTCACAAGAGAAAAGGTCAGGATATGAGTAACGTTCGCTCGGGTGCCGTCACCCTTAAAGGAAACCCTGTCGATCTGGCTGGAAGTGCCCTGAGTGCAGGGTCCGCTGCACCGGAGTTTTCACTTCAGGATAATGGCCTGTCAGAAGTCACTCTGGCACAGAGCGGTGGAAAGACACGCATCATTGCCACCGTGCCATCGCTCGATACGGCCGTGTGCCACGCGGAAACCAAGAAATTCAACGATCAGGCAGCAAGCCTTCCCAATGTCGAAGTGCTGGTGGTCAGCATGGACTTGCCGTTCGGCCAGAAGCGATGGTGCGGTGCTGAAGGCGTATCCAACATCAAGACCCTGTCGGCCCACCGCTGCACAAAGTTTGGCGAAGACTACGGGGTACTCATCAAAGGTGGCCCGCTCGACAGATGCCTCGCTCGTGCTATTTTTGTAATCGATGCTGACGGCAATCTTAAGCACGTCGAATACGTCAGCGAAATTGCTGAACATCCGAATTATGATGCCGCTCTGGCAGCCTGCTGAAAAGCAATTGCCGTTAAAGTCGCATCCCTGTACGTGAAAAAATACAGCCCGATCTCAGCCTGAGATCGGGCTGATTTTTGAAATGGCGGAAACTCACGCGAACAGCGAGCATGCTGGAATTCGCATTGAGGAAAGGACCTCTGTCGATGTCCGAAACACTCTACAGAATCGCCTCTTCTGCCTGGGGAACGTGGCTGGAGCTCGCGCCCTGGCTGTGCGTTGGATTGATCTTTGCCGGGCTGATGAAAGCCCTGTTTCCGAACCACCTTGTGCGAAGGTGGCTTGGGGGTTCAGGCATCGTGACGACGATTAAGGCCGCATTGATCGGGACACCACTCCCACTCTGTTCCTGCAGCGTGCTGCCAGCTGCCATCCAGCTCCATCGATCCGGCGCATCAAAAAGTTCCACCATCGCCTTCCTGATCGCTACACCGGAGAACGGAGCCGACTCACTTTCCATGTCGTGGGGACTGCTGGGACCGGCGATGACACTGGTCCGACTCGCGAGTGCACTGATCAGCTCCGTCACTGCCGGACTACTCTGCAGTATCCTGGACAAGAGCGAATCATCAGAGGTATCAGCGTCTGAGCTGTCAGGACAATCAAATCAGGAGGTGCCAGAGGCTGGAGCGTGCTGTCATTCGGAACTCCCGACAGACAAAACTCAGGAAAAGGTACTGCAACCGACTTCCATTCCCGGCACCGGTTTACTGGCGATCATTGAACCTCCGGCAATCCCGAACAGGGTTCTCCATGCGAACGAATCCCAACTCACCGCGACAGATCACACCGCAGCCCCGGTCAGTAAGTCCTGCTGTGCTACCCAACCCGTGGAAGACCACAGTGGGGTTCTGTCCGCCACGCTTGCCGGAATTCGGTACGCCTTCGATCGCCTTCTTTCGGACATCGCCCACTGGGTATTCATTGGCGTGCTGACTGCAGCCATTGTTCAGGAACTGGTTCCTGCGAATGCATTTTCAACCTGGGGCAGTGGTCCATGGACAATGCTTGCCGTGCTTGCCATCAGCGTTCCCACTTATGTCTGTGCAACGGCTTCTACTCCGATCGGTGCTGCCATGCTGGGCGCAGGGTTGAGCCCCGGAACCGTTCTTGTTTTCCTGCTGGCTGGTCCGGCAAGTAATTTTTCAAGTGCGGGAATCGTTCGGCGGGAACTCGGTCAACGATCCATGCTGGCCTACCTGTTCGGTGTGATCGGTATCACGCTGGCACTTGGACTGACCGTCGACTGGGCATTCCCCGGGCTTGGCAATCAGGCTCGGCAGCATGTCCACACTCACGAATCATTTATCCCGCACTGGATCGCTGTTCCCATCGCGGCCGTACTGGGCATGCGAATGATCTGGGCAATTGTGATTCGTCAATTTCGTTCCATGGGATGAATCGCGGATCTGCAATCCCCCTCAGACAGTCAGTAACTTTTTCATTTCACGAACGGCTCTTTCGAGACCGACCATCATGGCATGCGACACAATGGAATGCCCGATGTTCAGTTCATGAAGGCCGTTGATTTCGGCAATTCTCCGTACATTGCGATACGTCAAACCGTGCCCCATGTTCAGCAATAGCCCCTGCGCCAGAGCGAATTGCCCCGCTTCCACCAGTTTGTCAAACTCATCATCCTGCTCTGCAATCGTCCTTGCTTCGGCATAGGCACCGGTATGCAGCTCCACGGCACGCACGCCCAGTTGAGCGGCGAGTTCCACCTGAGTGACATCCGGATCGATGAACAAACTGGTTTCAATCCCGGCATCATGCAATCGTAGAATGCAGTTCTCGATTCGAACACGATTCGCGCGAACGTCGAGGCCGCCCTCCGTCGTAATCTCCTCGCGTTTTTCCGGCACCAGCGTCGCCTGCTCTGGCCGAACCTCCACTGCAATATCTGTAATTTCCTCAGACACAGCCATTTCCAGATTCAGCTTCACACGAAGCATCTGGCGAATGACGCGTACATCACGATCCTGGATATGTCTGCGGTCTTCCCTTAAATGAAGCGTGATCCCGTCCGCGCCTCCCATTTCTGCCAGCACTGCCGCATGAACGGGATCCGGTTCGTTGGTTCTCCGGGCCTGCCGGACAGTCGCAACGTGATCAATGTTAACGCCAAGTAATGGCATAGTAGTCCATACTCCAATGTCGAGCTTTCGCTCGGATGCAACAACTGGCAAGGGCGATCGTCAAAGCGAACCGTTCAGAAGTTCGCGAGTGCGTCAACCCATGCGGGACGGAAACCGACTCACCGGCTATCCGGCAGAAACACCGGTGAAGTAATCGGGCTCCTGGCCCGCAATCCATTTGATGTTACATCCGATACTCGGCATTTGATCATACGACACTCTCCCCCCGGACAGAACTGCCTCACAAGCTGCCCGGAGATCAGCGCCATCGACGGGAAGACCATTGCCAGGCCGGCTGGAATCGAATTGACCGCGATAAACGAGCGCATGGTCGCTATCAAACAGAAAAAAGTCCGGCGTACATGCCGCTCGGTAAGCCTTCGCGGCAGCTTGATCCCCATCAAACAGGTAAGGGAATGTGTAGCCGGCCTGCGCGGCCTCTTCCTTCATCTTCTCCGGGCCATCCTGCGGATAAGCTGCGACATCGTTGCTGCTTATTCCGACAACGGCGAGCCCTCGAGCCAGAAACTCGTCGGTGAACGTTTTCAGGGCGGAGCGAAGGTGGACAACGAAAGGACAGTGGTTGCACATAAAGATTACGAGCAATGGCTTCCCGACAAACTGGGAACGAGTGACTGTTGCGCCATCAACGTTTATCAGAGAAAAGTCTGGAGCAATCGTCCCCAGTGGAAGCATTGTTGAAGCGGTTTTGACCATAGCTGCAATTCCCTTATTCCAAATATCATTCGAATCGACATCAAATCAGAGTCCTGACGACTCCCTGATCATCCCCGGTCTTTTCAAGGCAGGGGCGGAGCATCTGGTGGACCTTTCGTATGCCCCCTGCAGGCTCAATCGCACCCAGCCCCAAACTACACTGGTCTCGCGGCCTGAATCTTGTTGATGAGTGGAGTGATGATCTCGGGAGGAACAAAATCCTGCAACCGCTGCCGAGCCTGGGATCCCGCCATTCCTGCAATCTGCTTGATCAGTGAACTTGAAATGTGGGCGAATCGATCACCGGACATCAGAAAGACGGATTCAATACCCTCATCGAGAACCCGATTCGTCAGCGACATCGTGAATTCGGCGTCGATATCCGTCAGGGTCCGCACGCCCCGTAGCAGAATCCGACTACCACACTGCCGCACAAACTCCACCGCAAGGCCATCGAATGTACTCACCTCAACATTCGAAAAGTCCGCCAGTGCGGCCTGACAGAGGTCCACTCGCTCCAGAGGAGTAAACAAGGTCCTTTTGTCCGGATTCGTTCCAATCCCAACGGTGACTCTTTCGAAAACACTTGCGGCCCGTCTGACGATATCGAGGTGCCCCAGCGTCAGGGGGTCAAAACTTCCGACATACACAGCGTGCGATGCGTTCCCCTGAGTTGCAGACATTCTCAGTTCCCCTGTATCTCAGCTCGGATGAATGAATTCAGAAAGCTCACATGCCATCAGTACATCTTTCTGATGGCTTATGCCAGCGCGCACTTTAACCGGGCGCTCGTGGAAAGTGCAGCCAGTCATGTGCAGCCCCTTTCTGCCATTCCTGCAGCCAGACCAGATGACGCAGCAATTGCCGCCATCTTCACATCCAACACAACCTGTTCTGTCAAAAGACGTTACAGCCAGAACTGAAACACATTCAGGCCCAATCAAAACCTACGGATCATTGGAACATCATGTGCAGGCGGTTGATTCATCCATTGATAATTGACAACAAACGCAAGAGTTCATCCAAAGATATTCGCTCACCTGCACGCAGGACACAGATTGATGGCCGTGTTTCGCTGGGGACACAATTGGGATCCATTCCGGGATCTCGAACGAGAAATGGACCGACTCCTTCAGGGCGTGAGCCTGACGCTGCACGGCGTCCGTTTCGGGCGAAGGTTTCCGCAGCTGAATCTGATGGATGTCGGTGACTCCTACATTGTGACAGCTGAAATTCCAGGCGTTGACCCTCAGGATCTGGACATTACCACCGCATCAGGAGTGCTGACGATCCGTGGGACCCGAGTCCCGCCGGAAGAGGCCAGAGAGGAATCCTTTCGTCGGCAGGAGAGATTTCAGGGGCCGTGGCAACGTGCCATCCAGCTGCCTGAGCGAGTTGACGAAGATCAGATGGCGGCAGAATACTCTGCCGGCATTCTCCGGATAACCCTTCCCAAAGCGCCATCCGCAATGCCTCGCCAAATCAAGGTCACTGAAGAATGAGCGAGTTTCTACCAATTCCTTCAGATTCCAGTCTTCCGGATCAGGAGCAGTCAGGGCAACCTGAGTCGAACGAACGCCCCCAACTGCTCTTTAATCCTCCGATCGACATCTACGAAACCGCTGACGGACTCGTTCTTTATGCTGACCTGCCCGGGGTGACCGCCGACGATCTCGAACTTCAGGTGCAGGACAACCGGTTGACTCTGTTCGGCCGCGTGAAGCGAAAAAATCCGGACAATGCAGTCCTGCTGCATCAGGAGTACGAAATTGGCGATTTCGTCCGATCCTTCATCCTGAGCGACCATGTTGATCACGAACGCATTCATGCCAAACTGAACCATGGCGTGCTCCGCGTCGAGCTTCCCCGTGCCGAAAGAGCGCGGCCACGAAAGATCGAAGTGTCTTCCTGAGAAGCAGTTACGGCGACTATCGACACAAAACACATCCTTGTTTTGGCCTTCCGGCAAAACGACTGTCACGGGGCTCCTGGGGCACTTTCCCATTCGCACACACGCGAAATGTTCCCGAATGCAACGGATTGTAACGATTCAACGCAAGCAGTTTGCCGACAACGCGTTATGAAGATCGGGACTGACGGACGTTCGATTCCGGTCGGCTGGACTTTGACAAAGCTGTCAAATAACATGCCCTGTTCTGTCGGGATTCGCAAAGGATCGTCATCAAGGTGCTGACGAACGAGCCCGCGTACTCTGTTTTTTGGGTAACCAGCACTGGCAATAGCCAGAGTTTGGATACATTCAGGCGGTTTCCAGAATGGTCGATCGACATCTCCTCCGAGAATTTTCCGTTGAAGACAGCGAACTCGACGCGCTGATGGCAGCGTCGTTCCCCGAACTTTCTACCGATGAAGACGCAATTCATGGCGTCTACGATGACAAGGCTCAGGCCTACGGCATTAACGAAATCCTGACGGGAACCATCGTTCGCGTCGATAACGAAGAAGTCGTCGTTGACATCGGTTACAAGAGTGAAGGTGTCGTTCAGCGCGAAGAATGGGAAGAGGAAGATCCCGAGCCAGTCGTCGGCGAGCAAATTGAAGTTCTGCTGGAAGAATTTGAAGACTCGATCGGCCTGATCGTCCTGTCCATGCGGAAAGCCAAGCGCATCCGCGAATGGGAAACAATCATCCAGACGCATGCCGAAGGCGACATCGTCAAAGGCACGGTCATTCGCAAGATCAAGGGTGGTCTTCTCATCAATATCGGCGTCAATGTCTTCCTGCCAGCAAGCCAGGTTGACATTCGTCGCCCATCCGATATCGCTGACTACATTGGTCAGGAAATCGAATGCATGATTCTGAAGATCGACGAAGCTCGTCGAAATATTGTCGTTTCTCGCCGTCGCCTGATCGAAGAAGAACGCGAGAAAATGAAGAAGGCCCTCCTGTCCGATCTGGAGGTCGGTCAGACTCGCACGGGTACCGTCAAGAACATCGCCGACTTTGGTGCATTCGTCGATCTCGGCGGTATTGACGGGCTGTTGCACATTACCGACATGAGTTGGGGACGAATTAGCCACCCAACGGAAATGGTCAAGATCGATGACGAAATCGAAGTCATGGTCCTGAACATTGATTATGAAAAAGAAAAGATCGCACTGGGGCTGAAGCAAAAATCTGCAAGCCCATGGGCAAACATTGGCGACAAATATCCTGTCAACACCAAGGTATCTGGCGAAGTCGTCAACGTGCTTTCCTACGGTGCCTTCGTGAAACTGGAAGATGGCATTGAGGGTCTTGTTCACATCAGCGAAATGTCATGGACACGCCGTGTGAACCATCCAAGTGAGCTGGTTGCCATCGGTGACAAAGTGGAAGTCATGGTCCTGGGGATCAATCAGGACAAGCAGGAAATCTCGCTGGGTATGAAGCAAACCCAGCCAAACCCATGGGACGAAGTTGCCGCAAAGTACCCACCAGGCAGCCTGGTCAAAGGCACCGTTCGCAACCTCACCAACTACGGTGCGTTTGTTGAACTGCAGGAAGGCGTCGACGGACTTCTGCACATCAGCGACATGTCCTGGACCCGCAAGGTGTCGCATGCCAATGAGATGCTGAAGAAAGGCGACGTGCTGGAGTGTCAGATTCTTTCGGTCGATGAAGATCGGCGACGTATCGCTCTCGGACTGAAGCAACTGACAGAAGACCCATGGGAAACACGCATTCCCGAAAAATACGCCCCCGGCAGCCTTGTCACGGGCAAAGTCACGAAGATTACCAACTTCGGAGTCTTTGTTCAGCTGGAAGATGAACTCGAAGGCCTGCTCCACGTTTCCGAACTCGCCGATCACAAGGTCGACCATCCGGAAAACCTGGTCAGTGTCGGCGAAGATATCGAAGTGCGTATCCTGCGAGTAGATACAGCTGACCGTAAGATTGGGCTGAGCCGACGATCTGAAGCAGAAAAGGCTGAAGACGATGCCACCGGAACTGGCGAAGACGCTTCATCGGAAACAGCCGGTGGTGCAGCTAAGCCGCGTGAAGAACTGAAGGGGGGCATGGGTTCCTCTTCAGGACCACTGTTCAGCCTGGGCGGCGGGCAGCCTGAAGAAGAATAGGTTTCACGTCAGCTGACGGAAAACCATTGGTTTCGCAAGAGCCTTTACCCTCCACGGGGTAAAGGCTTTTTTATTTGATTCGAGCGAAAAAACGTCACTATTCGACGGATGTCCAGCACTGATACCTGCCACCAATTGACAGCCGAACAGTCACTACCGACTTCGCAACCGTCACAATCCATTCCTACCACCCTTACTGGTTTCTCCTTGGGAGAAGTTGCCAAGGGTAATCACCTGCAGCTTTGCAAATCAGCAGTTGCGACACATGTTTCCTTTGCACACCGAGTGAGCTCGATCGTCTGCGATTCGCGGCAACATCGGTATTCAAAAGTGAACACCTCCAATGAAGCAACACTGTTCGCGTCTTGCTTCATTTCCAAGCAATGGATCGATCATGAACGGCCCGTCCAATTCAACCGCATTCAATCATGAATACGCAGGACAAGTCGGAGCAGCGGAACGTGCCGCGTTTCGCTTCCACCATCGTACCGACTCACCTCAGGCAGCCACCAACCAGGTCGAAGGTTCCGGCCGTCCCCCCGAAGAGTCCGAATCTGCGGCCCTCAAACCAACACTGCAACGCCCGCGAGGTCGAATGCTAATCGCCATTCTTATGCTCGCGGCCTGTGCATCGGGTGTCCTGACAGTCTGGGACAATCTCTTTCGCTACAAGGCCTACGGTGTTGTCACCGGAAGAATCATTGACGTCGCGACTCCCATCGATGGTATTCTTGAATCTGTCCATGTGCGAGAGGGACAGGTCGTCCACCAGAATACATTGCTGGCAAAAGTCTCAGACCTTGAATACGAACAGAAACTCGAACGCATTGCTGATGAACTCAGAATCGTCGAAGCCACTCTGACGGCCGAGATGGCTCGAATCAAATGGCAGTCTCATGTCGACGAAACCGAAATGACTCGCGCCATTGCGGAGTTTCATGAAGCAACAGGCACGATCCACAAGGAACATGGCACCCTTGAGATTCTGCGTGATCAGCTCGAACGGACACGGATCGAACGAGAACAGCGTGCCACAACGGCTTCGGACTTGATCGAAAAAACAATTGAAGAGCGATCGCACGCCGAGAAACTCGAATCACTCCACGAATCACTCACGGTGCTGAAGGAACGAGCACAACGTGCGGAAGAGACGCCACGTCTTGGTACGGAGCAAATTGAACCAATTTCTGCCAAAGCAGATTCATTGCTCAATGAAATCGATCGGATCAGAGAGTGGATGGCGCAGGGAATGCTCAAGGCACCGGTCAATGGCATAGTACTTCGTCGCCATCATCCAGCCGGTGAATGTATCAAATCTCATGAGCAAATCTTCTCCGTGCTCGAAGAGGGCACGGTCGAGATCGAACTCTTCGTACATCAGGACATTTCCGACACATTCGAAGTCGGAGATCGAGTCAACCTGAACATCGAACCCTTCAAGTCCCCGGTGGAGTGCGAAGTCATTGCGATCGGAAGCGAACATCGGCGTCCACCAGAACACATTGAGATCTTCTATCGATCAAACGTCCGGCTGCTGCCCGTGAAACTCAGACCAACGGGTCCTGAAGCAAACGACGCGAGACTCCGTATCGGTGCAGTCGCAAGACTTCCTCATATCGGAGCACGCGGCTAGCAGCCTGTTGAAAAACGGGACGGGCTCGACCAGGAGACCTTAGAACACGATGGTTCCCAGTCGTCCTGCGTGTCTGTCCCGGTTTTTCAACGGACAGCTAGCCCTCTGATAAACGACCAAACACAGACTCGTCACGGTACTGCGAGCGTGACGCGAAACACTCCACGATCGCCGGCAATGGTAACCTAACGGTCCATTGCCGGTAACAACACGAATCAGTCTGTGGGGATGTACCCGAAATTCCCCGACTGTAAAAAACTCAAACCATGCATGGGCCAGGAGTTGGCATGGGCTGAGGCATTTCGCAGGGAATAAACTCCACCAAGTAGAAATTCTTCAGGGACATGAAACATTTCACATCAAACGCAACGTCGATACTTATCATCGAAACCGATCCCGTAAAGAGGGAGATGATCCAGAGAACGCTGGCCGAATCAGAAGCATCAATTGCCATTGCTTCAAGCACAACTGATGCTGTTGCCATTGCAGAATCGAGCAGCAGCCTTCGCCTGATTATCTGTCGCATGCACGGCGTAAACATCGATGGCCTGGAGCTTACAAGGTACCTGCGAGCACAGCCCCGCGACAACAAATTAACGATCCTGATTGTCGTTCCCGAGGAGTTGCTGAATCAGGCCGGCGAGGCCATCGAGGCCGGTGCCGATGATGTGCTCATAGAGCCATTTGAAGCTCGCGAATTGAGAATGCTGACGGACTTTTTTCCATCCCGAAGACACCGCCGTATCGATGCTGCCCACGCCGCGAACAACGGATGCCCGGAACCTGCGAAAGATTCTTTGAATGCAGCCCATTCTCCGGCGACAACGTCTTTCGTCCGTCCGTTTTTTGATACGCAGTCAATGAGGTACACCTTCCAGGCTTCGCCTGACCAGATTGAAGCATGGCTGACCGATGAACGTGTCACGCAAGTCACGCTCGACCGTATCATGACCTGTCCCGAATGCAATGCCGCACCAACATTTCGCTTCGGATGCAGCCATTGTGGTAGTGCAATGGTGACTCAGGACAATCTGATTCATCACTATGCCTGCGGACATGTCGGTCCGGAATCTCAGTTTGTGCATGGTCACTCTGACATTTCCTGTCCGAAATGTCGCCACAGCGGATTGGTTGCCGGTTCAGATTTTGAACTGACTGCTGGCGTCTTCAGATGCAATGACTGCACTCGCACGGTGAATGCGCTTTCTCTGATCGGACACTGTGTCTGCTGCAACCACAGATTTGATGCAAAGACAGCAACGATCGTTGATGTTCAGGGATTCTACGTCCACGGGATCCGCCCGATTCATCTGCGTACCGACTCCTCACCGGAGACCCGTCAAAACTGTGAGTCTGGAAAGGCTCAAACAACTTCACCACGTCGGGTCACGGTTTGATTGCCGGGATCGAAATCTGATTCCATCAAAGCAATCCCAGGAAGTACAAAGTCCCATGCAATACAACGAAGCAAAATTAACGGTTGGCCTCGAATCGGCCGGACGCAACTGTGTTGTCACCGCCCAGACTCGTCTCGCGGAGATTATGGAAGCAGCGCCGGATCTGGAGGACTACCTCCTCGTGGAAGATGAATGTGGCAATCCCATTGGAATTGTCGCACAGGAAGATCTCCGGTCACGATTGAAGTCTGCCACACCTTTAGAGAGACGGCGGTGGCTGGACATGCCCGTCGAATCAACTCTGAGCAACCGAATGCACATGCCGATTCCGGCAGGGTTCATCACGGGAACATCAAAAACGTCATCGCCGAACGAACTGAACCACGAATGCACGGCTATCATGCATGACAGGAAGCTTGTCGGGCTGGCAACCGATGAAGACTTCTTTATCAGCTGGCGTTCAGTGGAGGCATCGCTCAAACATGCAATGGATGACGCTATCACTCGCCTGCCGAACAGGGCGGCTTTTGATCGTCATCTTGTACTGGAATGTCGCAGAGCTAGGCAAACGGGCCATTCCGTTGCAGTGATCCTGTTTGACGTTGACCATTTCAAGGAAGTCAACGACCGATTCGGGCATGCAGCCGGAGACGCAATTCTGCGGGCGATCGCTGAAGCACTGAGATCGTCTCTGCGATCATACGATTTGGTCGCTCGATTCGGCGGAGATGAATTTGCCGCGATTTGCAGCGGATGTCGCCCCGGTGAAATTGATGAGACGCTCAAACGAATTGGCAGGAAACTGCAGGATCTACGATCAAACATCTCCTTGCCTTGCCCGTCACCCACCCTGTCGATTGGAGCATGTGTGGCTCACGACGAAAACGCACTCTCCGCTCCTGACCGCCTGCCAGAGGAAGCAGACAAGTGTTTGTATCTGGCAAAGCGAAATGGTCGCAATCAGGCTTACGCCACAGAACTGGGTGTAGAGTTCTCCTGTTAGCTGTCCGTTGAAAAACCGGGACAGGCACGCAGGACGACTGGAGACCGTCGTGTTTTAAGGTTTCCTGCCAGAGCCAGTCCCGTTTTTCAACAGGCTGTTAGATGGGGTATCCGGACATCAGGCGATGTTCTCAGAGCGTCATACATTCTTCAGCGCGGGTTGTCTCTCAGCGTTGGCATCAGAACGACCTTCAGGTTAATCGGGCTGTATCAAATGTTGATCGAATGGGCAAATTGGGTTCGCAGCTTGCGGCCGGACGAACTCGTTGTCGTTCTCGGCGTACTTCTGCTGGTCGATGCGCCACGGTATGCCTACAGTGCTGTCCTGATGGCGGTATGGGACTTGCTGAAAGGCATTTGGCGGCTCGACGTTCCGTACCATCGCTCGGAGAGTTTTGACTATTGCCCTGACGTTTGCGTCATTATTGCCGGCTACAACGAAGGGGAGACGATTGCGAAGACGATGATGTCCGTTTGGAACCGTTACCCAAAAATTGAGCTGGTGGTCATTGACGATGGCTCCACGGACAACATGTACGAAGAAGCAAGAAAATGCGCCGCAGGTCGAGATGGCATTACGGTGGTCCGGCGGGAAGAGAGAGGAGGAAATCGTCTGCGCTGAATCTGGGACTGCATTATGCCACCGCCGAAATCGTTGTCACAGTCGATGCCGACTCAATGCTTTCTGAGACGGCAATTTACGAATTACTTCAACCTCTGAAAGATCCAAAGGTCGCTGCCGTTTCCGCAACCGTTCTCGCCTGGAATCCCTTTGACAATTTGTGCTCGCTTCTACAGGCCTACGAGTATCGGCAAACAATCTTCATCAGCCGTATGGCGCGCGGAAGAATGGGGATGCTGGCAATCGTCTCGGGAGCATTCGGAGCATTTCGCACAAGCGTCCTCAAACAACTGGGTGGATGGGACGTTGGCCCCGGGGAAGATGGCGACCTGACACTTCGCATCCGGAAAGCGGGATACGAAGTTGGTGTCGCCCCCTACGCAAACTGTTTCACGAATGTGCCGACATCCTGGATTCGGTTGTTCTGGCAGCGTTGCCGATGGGATCGCACCGTCATCACATTTGAGTGCCGCAAACATGAAGACATGGGATATCCATGGCGCAATAACTTTCGATGGTCGA
Organism: Planctomycetaceae bacterium; assembly: GCA_041398825.1. Taxonomy (NCBI): domain Bacteria; kingdom Pseudomonadati; phylum Planctomycetota; class Planctomycetia; order Planctomycetales; family Planctomycetaceae; species Planctomycetaceae bacterium. The sequence continues at coordinate 217,705 of JAWKTX010000011.1, forward strand.
ACTGCCTGATGATGATGGAACGGTGGTTCTTTAACGTCATCTGCGTGTACACATTCTGGTTGTACGGCGTTTGGTTATTACTGGCCTACCCCGGAAGCTGCATGAAACTGATTCCATTGCTCTACTGCTGTGGAATCTGCATCGAACTCATTCAGATGATGGTTCTCCTGTATTACTCCGACCGTCTGAAGCAGGATCTGTTGCTGGCAGCCGTATTGCCCTTCTACCCGCTCTATCAGGTCTTCATGAAAGCGGTGAACGTTTTCGCACTCACGCGGGAAATTTTTATCCGGGACTCAGGACGAAATAATTTCGTTCCTGTTCGCGTCCGCAATGCCACCTGGCGATGGTAGCCTGAAATATGCGGCCTCCTCGCCATACGGGCATGACCACGTCAAAACGGAGGTGAATCGCCCCTGATGGAGGTATGAATTGACTTCAACGGTCCGTTGGACAGTGAAAATCGCGTCAGTCTCAAAAATCGAACCTCCTGAACGCGACAGTGTCCCGCCAGATGCAGTAACCTGCTCAGTGAGAACAGAAGTTCGGATGCAGCCGCCGACTTACGGCGACCAAACTTCAAGAATTCAACGCAACTAGCCAGAATTGCCATGACGACCGATCCGGAAACACACCCTGAGGGAACTGACGAAGCGAGTCCACTCGATAACTCGCCCAACGCAGCCGCCAACGACTTCGTCGATGCAGAATCTGTACGCCAGGAAGCGGCGTCGCGGCCCAAAGAGTTGTACGAAGCCAGCCTGGCCAACGCCTGTGCCGCCGGACGGATAGCTGATGAGTTGCGAGGTCAGAATATTCTGGTACTTGATATGACAAAGTTGACATCTATCGTCGACTTCTTTGTCATTGCAACCGCCACGAGCAAGCGCCAGATGCACGCCATCGCGGATGAGGTCAATCGTAAACTGAAGCGCGAAGACGGTAACACACGCATCAGTATCGAGGGTTACCGGACCGAAGGAAACTGGGTACTGGCGGACTACGGCGATGTTGTCCTGCACGTCTTCACACCAGAAGGACGGTTGCTCTATCGTCTTGAGCAATTGTGGGCCGACGCCGTCCCCATTGACTGGCAGACAGGTAAACCAACTCAGGCCTCGTCCGAATCGGATTCATGACAATCAGTCAACAGGCCACCGAATTTCATTCGCTGCGCGATGCAAAGTTGCGTCAATTTCGCGCCCGAGATGGCCAGCCTTTGGGCTGACGCGTGTGTTCATCAACGCAACTAGTGTCAGACCATCATGCCGCCGAATCACGATCGTGGCCGTACCAGACAGTGATCCCGTGTGCCAATGATTAACTTTGTCTGTTCCCACCACACGGTTCTGCCACCCCATTGAATAGTAAACGTCTGCCGGCTTGCCATCCTTGTCAAATCCGGCAAGTCCATCAGGTCTTGAATACATCGTACGGATGCTGTCTTCTCCGAGAATTGGACACGCTTCGACGTTATCAAACGACGAAGCAAAGGCCGCCACATCTGACGCAGACGCAATCCATCCGCCATGTGAATCCATCGCTTCAAGAAACCATGCCCCATACGGCCAGGGAGTCTCCTGATCGAGATCAGCTGCAAACACAGACTTTCCAGTGCCAGGCTGATAATAACGCACCTCGTTTGCGGCCCGGTCACGGAGTCTGGTTGCCCCGATTCTCATGGAGGTCACGCCAATCGGTTTCAATACGTGCTCTTTCACATATTCTTCATAGGTCAGCCCGGTCCTGACTTCAATCACACGCCCCAGTAAACAGTAGCCGAAGTTCGAATACGCATATCGCTCACCAGGATCAAAATCGAGTGGATACGAAAACATCGCCTTGATAACGGCGGCCTGGTCGGCAGGAGGTGCAACGCCGGTCTGTTTCGCGAATTCAACCGACTTAAACATGGCATCGAATGACTGGCCACGATCCCATCCTCCACGATGCTGCAGCAAGTGCCTGATTGTGATGTCTCTCAGACGGCGATCGAACGCACTTCCCGCAGAAGTAATGTCAGACTCGTAGTCCAATACTTCAAAGACTTTGTCCTCCAGAGCCAGCTTTCCCTGCTCCACTAACTGCAGCACGGCGACGGCAGTGACTGGCTTCGAAATGCTGGCAATTCGAAACAAACTCTTCGTTGTCACCGGTTCTTTCGTTGCAACGTCAGCGAATCCGTAGCCACGCGCAAACTCAATTTTCCCGTGACGAGCGACAGCGACGGACACGCCGGGAACGCGGTGTTCTTCAATAAATGAATCGATGTGCTGGTCAAAGCCCGCAAACTGGAGATTAGAACGCGTATCGTTTCGATGAAGAGCCAGGTCCTTCATCTGATAGCCAGGCCCTCGCAAAACTCTGCCTGGCCGGGCATCCGTCTGCACACCATCTTTCAGGACAGCCTCACCATTCACGATGACATGCCGAATACCTGTCGAAAGCGCCTGCGGATTCACGAAATCAGCATGATCCCTGAGTCCGGAATAGTCAAAAACAACGACGTCAGCCGCAAGACCCGTCGCAATTCGGCCTCGGTCGAACGCAAGAATATTGTTGGCCGCCGCGGCACTTGCCTGAGCAATCGCGCGTTCCAAAGGGATCGCACCCAGGTCTCGAACATACTTGCTCAGCATCCTTGGAAACGACCCGAAGGCTCTCGGATGTGAGGCAATCCGATTTCCTCCTGCAGGTCCGACGTCGGTGCAGAATGAAACGAACGGTTGCTGCATGGCAGCAATTTTATTCGCATCCGTCATGGTTTCCGGCAGTGCGAACGCCCCAGCGCGAACGAGACTGAAGAACGTATCCCAGGGATCTTCGCCTTTAGCCGATGCGATCTCACTGACACTTAATCCATCCAGACCATCGTACTCAGCCGCATTTGTGCGACCAATGACAATCCTGGCCCAGTCCTTTCCAGCATGTCGAAACCAGTTTTCCCATCCGTCTGTTGTTTCCATTTCGTTGCGGATGGCAGCTCTCAACTCCGCATCTCCAAGTCGATTTCGCAGCGTATCATGACCTTCAGAAAAGTGGCGAGGGTGAATCAGGGCCGCTATGCCCAGCCCGTTATTCACATAAGGGTAGATGTCAGCGGTGACTTGCTGCCCGGCAGCGCGTGCCGCATTGATGCGGGCAATCGCCAGCGGCATCTTGCCCCAGTTCTGACGACCAGCAGCTTTCAGATGGAAAATATGGACGGCAGCATTACCAACCTCACCGATTTCCAGAGCTTCATCAATCGCCTCCAGCAGCTGATCCCCTTCATTCCGCATGTGGGTGTAGTAGCGCCCTCCAAACTCACCGGCAACAGACACCAACGCAGCAATCTCTTCCGTCTCCGCATAAACCGCGGGCGGGTAAATCAATGCTGTAGAAAGGCCGATCGCCCCCGCCTCCATCCCTTCCCGGACCAAAGCTTTCATCTGACTCAATTCATCGTCCGTTGGACGACGTTCGACATCGCCCAGAACAATTCGCCGCACCTGAGTATGGCCAACCGTTTGCACAACATTCACGGGCAGTCCTGCTGACTCAATCAGTCCAAAGTACTCCGCCATCGTGGAATACCCTTTTCTTGCCGCCTCAACTTCACCTAAAGGGGCAGCAGATGAACCTTCCCCGGCGTTAATTGTTGTTATTCCCTGCGACAACAGATTGATTGCCGATTTGGAATCTTCCATCATCGGCGACGCGGTCTGCCCCATCATGTCAATGAAGCCCGGTGCCACGACAAGCCCGCTTGCTTCAATGACCTCCGTTGCATCTTCCCGATTAATGCGCCCGATCTTTACGATCTTCCCGCCTCGAATTCCAACATCGGCGCGGTACCAGGGTGCTCCGGTCCCGTCAACGACCTGCCCGCCCAGAATGGCCAGATCCAGTTTCTCCGCCGATGCAGATTCAAAAGCGGATACCAGAATACCACAGAAGATGGCGTTCCAAACGACCTGACGGAAGGACGAATGAGCAACCGCCGCACACTTTTTGATCAGGCAAATGCACAGCTTTTCAAATTCACAGTCGCCCATTTGACGCTTCCCTTACTGTTCAATTCTTCAACGGACCCACGACGTATATCGCATCACAGAGAAATTGCTCATGAAAGCATGATGGTAGGATACGCTCGCTTTCGCAAGCACGTCACCATCGTGTATCGTTGCGGAATGAGTCATCCCAACTCCCGAACAACTGAAACGGTGACTGCACAACAATGGATGGTTGCAATCGTTGTCGGTTGCGCGCTCGCCGGTGGCGTCTGGAATACGCTGCTGATGGGAGGCGGGCTTGTCGGGGGCGACACCTATCCCTATTTCTTTCCTCAGAAACAGATGATGGCCGACGCCTTTCATCGTGGCGAGATACCCCTTTGGCATGATCGAACCGGCCTTGGATACCCACTGCATGCAGAAAGCCAGGCGGGCATATTCTATCCAACGAATCAGATCCTGTATCGCGTCTTCGATGTTAATCGCGCCTACAGCCTGAGTGTGATTCTTCACTATGCAGCCGCGTTTACTCTCGCGTGGAGATTCGCTCGCACCCAGACTTTGTCGAATTCGACAGCTCACCTCGCAGCCTTGATTTATGTCTACGGATGGTTTCCCGCGCGAGTTTCACTGGAATGGAGCATCATAGGCGGAGTCTGGTTTCCGGCAGCACTCTGGATGACGGACCGTTGCCTGCGTCTGAGAAACCGCCGATCCCTAATCTCACTTGCCGTTGTGCTGGCCATTCATTTACTTGCCGGGCACTTCGCACTTGCATTCGTGACCCAATTGACCTGCTGCGTTTACGCCCTGATCCGAACAATATCAACCCCAACGCCTCATCCCGGAAAGCGATTGCCCTCAGCTGCAGGATCCGTCGCAGGCGTGGTCACGGCCATCTTGCTGGCGCTGCTGATTTCCTCAGTACAGCTGCTACCGACAATAGAGCTCAAACGCATGAGCCAGCGCGAAGGAACAAACGAGGCTTTTGATCCGGCCTATGGCCATATGCCGCCCCTTTATATGACCCAACTCTTCGCATCGTGGTGGTACTGGCACACGCCTGAAATGGTGTTGAGTCGCGCGATTACGAATAACAGTCCGCTGAGCATTTCTTCTGCCACAAATCAGGTAGAAGCTCATCTGTATTTCGGGTTAATTCCATTTAGTCTGCTTTTGTGCCTGATTAACCCCGCAATTCGAGCGAGAGTTCCTCGAAATCAAATACTGACCTGGTGTGCATTACTTTTCTTGTCGCTGATCTACTCCACCGGATGGCTGGTCATTCTGACGAAATATCTGCCGGGGTTTGGATTCTTCATGGGCCCCGCAAGATACTCAATCGTTGCCGCGCTCGCAGGCGGCATCCTGTCCGCATCGGTGCTCGACACACTGGTCAGGAGAAGATCACCGGCCGCACGTCTTGCAGTCATCTCCATCATCGGAGCGGTGACGCTGGCTGACGTTTTGAAATCATCAGAAGCACCTGTGCGAGATGCTGTTCAGATTGAGGATGCCCCGTACAACTCAATTGAACAAAGCTGGATTCGCGATTTCATTGCGTCCAATGGCGAAGCATACGTTCGGCTGCTGGCCCCCGGGCCGAACGTTGCAAATCTGTTCGGGACAAGCTGCATCCCACAATACCTGGGAATTGGTCCCGCTGATTACTACACCGACGAAAAGACCTATCGCACCCAACCTGAATCGGGGACGTCTGCCGTCTTTCCAACCGACGAAGAACTGTCACGTCTCGAACTTCGCGGCGTAACGCATATCCTCACGACAGAATCAATCGCAGTACCGCACAGCGGCATCGAACTGCTGAACGCCGCGCCAGATGCTTTTCTGAATCGCGTCTGGGGACGAGGAATGGCGCCAGTTTACCTTTACAGGATCCGCCGCCAACCGAGTCGAATTACGACAGATCCACCTGAATCCTCCGTCGAACACAAGTGGATCAGCAGAACCCCGCAGAAAGCAGTTTTCGAATGCCGGGTTAATCAGTCATGCAGTGTCCAGTTGCTTGAATTGATGTATCCTGGCTGGAAGGTTTACGTTGACGACATCAAAGCGGAAGCTGACCAACCAAATGGATTTCGTCGGTCGGTTCGCATTGAACCAGGCACTCACAGGATTGAATGGCGGTTCGAATCAGCATCATTCACCACCGGCTGCCTGTTGAGTACTTTGGGATTGATGATCGCCATCGCAATGGGGTACCGGGATCACCAGAACACAGGAGTTTCTCTTGAAAGCCGCATACATTAATCAAACTGGACCGGCCTCTGTCATCCGGATTGGAGACTTACCAGAACCCCGGATTCAGGCAGGACAGGTATTGGTCCGCGTTGAAAGTGTCTCTGTCAATCCAATCGATATTTACATTCGAAGCGGAGCAGTCAAAGCAGAATTGCCCGATCCATATATCATCGGATGCGATCTTTGCGGCGTCATCGAAGCCGTCGGCGAAGGGACTTCCCGGTTCAAAGTGGGTGATCGAGTCTGGGGCAGCAATCAGGGATTATCCGGCCGACAAGGAACATCCGCCGAATTCTGCGCGGTGGAAGAAAAATGGCTGTATCCCCTGCCCACAAATGTGAATGCAGCCACCGCAGCAGCCGGTGCGCTGGTCGGAATTACTGCACATTTGGGACTGTTTCTTCATGCCGGTTTGACAAGCGGTGAAGTCCTTTTTGTCAACGGCGGAACCGGGGGAGTCGGATCATCGGTCGTGCAGTTTGCCAAAGCTGCAGGTGCAACGGTAATTACCACCGCGGGTTCCGCTCATAAAGCTGAGGAGTGTCTGTCCATCGGCGCCGACCACGTGATTCAGTATCAAACAGAGAATGTCGCTGCGCGGCTGGCGGATATCACGCAGACAACGGGACCAATCAACGTTTGGTTCGAAACACTAAGGAACCCATCGCTGGATCTGGCCGTCTCATGCATGGCCAAAAGAGGACGCATCATTCTGATGGCCGGACGCGATGCCCGACCGGAATTCCCCGTCGGCCCGTTCTATGTCAAAGACCTGAGAATGATGGGGTTCGCCATGTTTAATGCGTCACCCGAAGAACAGCAACTGGCCGCCATGGAGATCAATCAATGGATGTCCGCAGGCAAATTTATTCCGCGAATCAGTCGAATCCTGAGCCTCAGTCGCGCGGCAGACGCGCATGAGTTGCAGGAAGCGAATACGCTGCACGGCGCGGGCACGCTCGCTGGCAAAATCGTTCTGAACATTACAGACGAACAATGACTCACTCAGCCGGCAAACGCTCTCCACACCCGGTCGTCCATTGCGCTGGAAAACCGGAGCATTTCTGACGGATGACTCCCGGAAAACGCCAAAGTCACTGAGATTGTGACGATTGGGAGGACCGGGGTGAATGCGTACGGCATTCATGCTCAGAGAGTGCCGTCAAAGTCAGCGCAAACCGCGCCGTCTCAATCGGATTCGGGTTGCCACTATGTCGCCGGAATGCCTCAAAAGAACAGGACGTTGACACGTTTTCGAAGCACAGGTAGAGTCGATGCACAGCCGTTTCAGTTGTGTGCCAGACTGAATGAATGGTGGCTGAAACTGAAGTGCAGACAAAGTGTGAACGGAACCATGACAACCAAAAATCAGGGCGTCGCAATCCCTTCATATTCTATCTGCCCTGAGGGTTTCATTCACAGCCGCAGTTGGACGGCCCTCAAATGGACGGCCGTACTTCTGCTCACGACGCTGGCCGGAATTCAGGCTGTGTCCGCTTCAGACGGTGGGACGGAAGCGGACTGGAAACCATCTGTTAGCTCGGCCCAATGGAATTACATTGTCATTCATCATTCTGCAACGACGTCAGGTTCAGTGGAGTCCATTCATGAAAACCACCGACGCCGCAGGGACGCGATGGGAAACCCATGGCTCGGCATCGGGTACCACTTTGTCATCGGAAACGGAAATGGAATGCCGGATGGCCACATCGCTCCCACGTTTCGCTGGCAGGAACAGATACACGGAGCCCATTCGGGAAATGCAGAATTCAACATGCGTGGAATCGGAATTTGCCTGATTGGTCACTTTGAGGAAAACCAGCCAACCGCTCTGCAGCTTTCGTCAGCAAAGCGGCTGATTAAGACATTGAGTATCCGCTACAACATCGGCGGATCACAGATCGTTGGACACTCCGCAGTCCGAGCAACCTCCTGTCCGGGGAAACTATTTCCGATGCAGGAAATGCGAGAATCTGCGGCCAGGAAGAATCACGGATGATGGAGTCTGACTCCAGGATTGTTTTGGAAAAATCGTTTCGTTCCTCCCCTCACAGAACGCCGTCGTTTGAATTCTGAACCGGATTATCCGGGCGAACCTGCCAGCGTTCCTGAACTCGCAAACCGTCAATTCACGGAAGTCACAAGTTATGTTTAATCGCGTCCGCAGCTTCTCACACGCAACCACGGATTCGTCGTTGTATGGTCCCGAGTTTGACGCCGCGCAGCTACCAGTTGAATTGCGCGAGATGTACGAGAACTGGGCGCAGTCAGAAGATGCCGGCGCGTTTATGAATGACGCTGTGGCAGAATCGGACTGGCCAATCACAATCTTCGTTCCCCAGCGTTATGAAGAATGTTACGCCTACCCATTGATCATCTGGCTCCACAGCGACGATACAGACGAAGATCAGCTTGAAGACGTCATGGAAGCCATCAGCCCGCAGAATTACGTCGGCTTGTCACTGCGTGGAAATCATTTCGAACGGCGAACCGGTGGTTATCGCTGGAATATGGAATCAGCCCATTTTGGAAATGTGCCACTTCCTGAACTGCTGCATGTCACGACGTGTCGAATGCGAAAGGCATTTCATATCCACAGCGAACGAATCTTTCTGGCAGGCTCCGGCAGTGGTGCTGATGCCGCGCTTCAATTGCTGGTGCACAAGTCCGAATGGTTTGCGGGAGCGATCCTTCTGGACCCTATCGGAAAGCCGGATTCAATTCGCGGCGAACGATTGACCGGGATTTGCAGCAAGGCCATCCTTCAAACACAGTCCCGCGCAGCGAACCCGGAACAACTTGCAAGGAACCTCGAGGCTGTTCGGTTGCTCCGATCCGCGGGCGCTCGTGTCAAAGTCGAACTGACCGATACTGCCATCGACCCAACGGGCGACAATATGCGGTTCCTGGACCACTGGATCATGAATCAATTGAACGGAACTGCGCTGGTCTGAACACTCGCAGCATTTCGCAGGAGACAGCGGGGACGTGACAATGTCGCGTCCCCGTTTCGTTCCATTCAGGTTTGGTTCCATTCAGCATCGCACCATCGTGCGGAGACTCAATTTACCTTTGAGTTTTGATGGGCACCGCGGACGGAATCATCAAAATCATCGTAGCGACAAACATAGCCTGGCCTGGCCGCCAGTTCTCTTTCTTCTTCGAAGGCGGCCAGCACTGCTGTTTCAATTCGATCGCGGCATTGAGCGTTGATCGGATGGGCGATGTCAGCAAAAAGACGAGGCTTTGCGCCGTCCTGCCTGTGGTGACTTGTTTCGGGGAGGCGCGTCCCACAGTGGGAACAATGACGTGCCTTCACGTCGTTCTTTGCTGAACAACGGTTACATTTCTCCATCAACTTCCGGCTTGGCATCGCCACAAAATGCCCGCGCTGCCCCTCAATGATTTTGAGGTCGCGAACCACGAATTCTGAGTCGAAGGTCACGGAGCAGAATGCACGCAAACGATCGTCGAGATCAGTGACCAGCTTTATGCGTACCTCAGTAATTTCCACTTCAATCCCCTACCTGCACTGCAACAACGACTCTTACGTGTAACCAGCCTCAGTGAACCATTACACATGATCGACCAATACAGCCTGAATTTGAGGTGCTTTCCATTGGAAAACTCGCCCCTCACACCAGGCACATCCCAAACACCGTAATGGCCCACTTAAACATCCGCCAAAGCCACGACGGTTTCGATGAGGCTCATCACCCCAACTCCGAAATCCCGAGAGCATCGCAGTTTCTACAACATCTCCCACTCTTTCGAATGTTGATAATGCGTAAGGGCGGGAAATCCCCACCATGTTAGCCAATCACATCTCAATTCTGCGACTTGACTTTGTTGCATTGCCATCACCTTCCTGGAAGCAACAACAATACCCATCTCTGGAATGGGCGACTTCGCACACTATCAATTCTTTCACAGACATGATTCTGATGATATTCCGCAGTATAATCCCCGTCTAATCTCGATCACCAGCTTCAAAATTCAGGTCTCGAACTCCATGGGTAGATTCTCACTTGCATGGCGCATCCTTACAAATGCGGCCTTTTCTGATAACGTAACACAGCTGCTCTCAGCAGCTCCGACAACGAAACCGACCGCTGAAATACCAGAAAAACCAGCGATTCCGGTGCCTCCGAAACCCGCTCGCAGTGAAGCAATCTCGCTTTTGGCTGCGTTACAGCGAGAAGGCCGATTCCTGGATTTCCTGCAGGAACCACTCGAACAGTATACTGACGCGCAGGTAGGCGCAGCTGTTCGTGACATTCATCGAGACTGCAAGGCAGTTCTCGAACGTCAGTTCGCTCTGCGACCAGTTGTTCAGGAAAATGAGGGTGAAAAAGTTGATCTCGGAGCAAACCCTGATCCCGGTATGTACAAATTGAGTGGATCCATCAGCGAACAGGGTGTGACAAGAGGAACGCTTGTCCATCATGGTTGGGTTGCCACAAGATGTGAAGTGCCCGTCTGGAATGGCTCTCCGGAAACATCCAGCATTGTTGCCCCCGCCGAAATCGAACTCGATCGCGTCTAACTGTCTATGGCTGTCAAGTCAGCAGAAACCCGGCCTTCAAATGACCAGTGAATTTGCAATTGGAATTGACCTTGGAACCACGAATTGTGTGCTCGCCTATACACCTCTGGATTCAGAGGACTCCGGCACTCGTTTGCTTCCGTTTCCGCAAGTGACAGCACCGCAAACGACTGAAGCGAGGACGTCGTTGCCTTCGTTTCTTTATCTCGCGACACAGCCAGAAGCGGAACACAAGGCATTTTCGTTGCCATGGTCTGACTCCTCGACCTTCGCAGTGGGAGCGGTTGCCAGGGATCTATCGGCGCAGTTTCCTGATCGCACCGTAGCGGCAGCAAAGTCGTGGCTATGCCACAGCAAGGTAGACCGGCATCAGGCGTTGCTTCCGTGGAACGCACCTGCTGACGTTCCCAAAATCTCACCGGTGGTGGCTGCCCAGCGTTATCTCGAACATATTGTCTCGTCCTGGAACCAGCAGTTTCCCGGGCAACGGCTGGCAGCCCAGAAGGTTGTCCTGACTGTTCCGGCATCTTTCGATGCCAGTGCAAGAGAATTAACTCGCGAAGCAGCCGTCGCGGCCGGGCTCCCTAAAGACCTGGTTCTGCTCGAAGAACCACAGGCAGCCATGTACGCATGGCTGAATTCTGTTGGGGACAAGTGGAGGAAGCAGGTTTCTCTGGGAGACCGTATCCTTGTCTGCGATATCGGTGGAGGCACAACGGACCTGACACTGGTTGAAGTAGCGGAAGAAGAAGGGGATCTTCAGCTCAGGAGGATTGCCGTCGGGAGCCACCTGCTTGTTGGTGGCGACAACATGGATCTCGCACTTGCGTTCCGGGTCGCAGCATTGTTTGCCGAGAAGGGAGTCAACCTTGACCCATGGCAGTCCATTTCACTCTGGCACTCATGCCGAAATGCCAAGGAAGCACTTCTTGCATCAGATGGCCCGGAGACCCACACGATATCGATTCCCGGGCGAAGCAGCCGACTCATCGGGGGCCTGGTTTCTGTTGAGGTCTCTCGAAAAGAAGCAGCAGAACTGCTGCTGGCCGGCTTTTTTCCGTCGTGCCAGATGACGGATAAGCCTGTCCGACAACGGACATCAGGATTCCAGGAGATCGGACTGCCTTACGAATCAGACACGGCCGTCACGCGCCACATGGCTGCGTTTCTGCAACAACACTGTGCTGACAGTCCCGTCACGCACATCATCTTCAACGGTGGCGTTTTCAAGTCAGAACAACTTCGATCCGCGATCGTTAATCAACTGCATTCCTGGTTTCCCAAACGACCGCCGCACGTCATTGAAGGATCAGAGGACCTTGACAACGCAGTCAGTCGTGGAGCCTGTTTTTTTGGGTGGAGCCGGGCGAACGGTGGTATTCGAATCCGCGGTGGGACGGCTCGCTCCTACTACGTTGGTATTGAGACGGCAGGACTCGCGATCCCCGGAGCACCACGACCGCTGAAAGCCCTCTGCGTCGTCCCCCACGGAATGGAAGAGGGAACGGAAATTGATGTTCCATCGGGGGCCATTGGATTGATCGTGGGCGAACCAGCTCGGTTCCGTTTTTTCAGTTCGGCCACCCGATGTGCGGATGCACCGGGCAATCAGCTGGATCGATGGAACGCGGATGAAATGACAGAGACCGACTCCATGGAAGCTACCCTGCCAGCCGACCCGGATTCGCCGGATGAGTATATCCCCGTCCGTTTTCAGTCGAGGATTACCGAACTGGGTATCCTTGAACTCTGGTGCGTGAATGACGAAACAGGCCGGCAATGGAAACTGGAATTCAGCGTGCGAGACGACGCAGAATCCACTACGGCCTCATCCGGTGAACTCACGGAAGTATCTCGATCATCCAACGGTTCGTGAGGGCGCAGGCACGTTGACCACGGCTTTAAACGATACAGATCTCGTGACCCCGAATGCCGCAATGGACGATGAGCAATCACCGCCGCGTTACGTTGTTGGAATCGATCTGGGAACGACAAACTCAGCCATGTGCTGTATTGACACCCACCGGGATGACTGGCAGATCGAGTGTTTTGCCGTCACGCAGGCCATTGCACAGGGTGAATCGGAGAAACGGGAGACTCTCCCGTCATTTCATTACGAACCAACGGCCGATGAGTTAAAGGCCGGTACCTGCGAACTGCCCTGGCAACAGGAACACTCGTATTGCGTCGGCGTATTTGCGCGAGATAACGGCCGCAGCACTCCCGGCCGCATGGTGGAATCAGCCAAGTCATGGTTGTGCCATGCGGGTGTCGATCGGCGGGCAGCATTGCTTCCCTGGCATCCTGCTGAAGACGTCGAACGACTCTCACCAGTGCAGGTAAGCAGCCGTTTTCTGCGGCATTTGCGCGAAGCGTGGGATCACTCACATCCGCAATACCCTCTTTCAAAGCAGGATGTCGTCCTCACAATTCCAGCCTCGTTTGACGAAGTCGCCAGAGAACTGACTGTTACAGCTGCTCGGGAGGCCGGACTGCCTCGAATTTTCCTGATCGAAGAGCCGCAAGCCGCCTTCTACTCCTGGGTTGACGCCCATCGCGAAACGTGGGAACAGATTGTCTCACCCGGTCAAAAGATTCTTGTCTGTGATATCGGAGGAGGGACCAGCGACTTCAGCCTCATTCATGTTCGTTCGGGTGAAAACGGTAAGCTGCAATTCCATCGCGTCGCAGTGGGTGACCATTTGCTGCTTGGCGGAGACAACCTTGATCTCGCACTGGCGCATTACATCGAACAAAAACTGGCAGACGAAGGAAAACTGGGCGGTGAAAATAAACTCAGTCCGCGCCAGTGGAGTACTCTGATCTCCGCGTGCCGTCATGCCAAAGAAACGCTGCTGGATTTTCAGGCTCCGGAATCCTACACGGTGGTTCTGCCAGGTAGCGGATCGAAACTGATTGGAGGCAGCCTTCAAACCGATGTCACCCAGCAGGAACTGCACAATCTGTTTGTCGAAGGATTTCTGCCGGAAGTCGAGCTGACCGACAAGCCTGCAAAAAGACAGTCGGGCTTTCAGGAGTTTGGACTTCCCTACGCTCCAGATCCGGCGATGACAAAGTACCTGGCACACTTTCTGAACTCGCATCACCAAACGTCCGGATCCAGTTCGATTGACGAGGATCCACTGATAGCCGCACGACCTGACGTTGTGCTGTTCAATGGTGGATTCTTCGCGTCTCCCATTTTGCGAAGCCGATTGATCAACTGCCTGCAACGCTGGTTTGCCAACACTTCAGTATCGGACAAACCGTGGTCGCCTTTGGTTCTCAAGAATGATCGACTGGATCTGGCCGTTGCTCGGGGAGCGGCTTACTTTGGCATGGTCCGTCGCGGAATCGGTATTCGGATCGTCGCCGGGCTCGCGCGCAGTTACTACATCGGAGTCGAAAAAGCCGATGGTTCACCAGCGGCCATGTGCCTGATTGCAGCCGGCACGGAACCCGGGGCCGAGCCAACTGTCCTGGATCAGCATTTTCGAGTGCGTACGTCGGAACCCGTGGAATTCCCGATTTACGTCTCCGGAACCCGGCTGACGGATCAACCCGGACAATTGCTGGCAATTGATCCCGAACAGTTGACCCCGCTTCCTCCAATCCGGACCGTCCTGACGAGCAGAAGCTCCGAAGACAATACAATTGACGCTCGTGTATCGGTTCGACTCAACGAAATCGGCACTCTGGAAATGTGGTGTCAGCAGGTCGACAGCACGCGACGCTGGCAACTTCAGTTCGATGTTCGATCGGCGACGGAGACCGACCGCGAAGCACATACGGGAATTGCAGAGCGAACCGGAATCGTTGACGATTCCATCATCCGAACCGCAGAAGCATTGATTGAATCGACCTTCGCAGACGAATCCACTGCGTCACCGGATCGGATTGCAAAACAAATCGCGGCTGAACTTCAAATCAGCCGAAACGACTGGCCACCATCTCTTCTGCGGGGAATGTGGCCCGCACTGATGGCATCAGAATCTGCTCGTCGCAGGAGCCCCAAACATGAATGTCGCTGGCTGAATCTAACAGGATTCTGCTTGCGGCCCGGTTTTGGGATGGCCGCGGATGACTGGCGCGTCGAGGAAACCTGGAAAACACTGCGGGGAAAGCTTGCTCACTCCGGATCAGCAAATCTGACGGAATGGCGGATCCTTTGCCGACGCGTGGCTGGCGGTCTGAACGCAGGACGACAGAACCAACTCGCCGCACCGTTGCTGTCTGCGATCCGGCAAAAACATCGGCAAATGATGACAGGACGCGGTAAAGCGACTGATTACGCATCCAGTACGCATGAAGCAGCCGAGATTTGGCGTCTACTGGGTTCACTGGAACGAATCAGCAGCTCTGTACGAGCGGAACTCGGTGGCATCATCATCGATCTTTTGCCGCGGGCGGTCGTTCAGCCGATTAGGCCATCGATGTTGTGGGCACTCGGCCGACTGGGAGCACGCATCCCCATTTACGGCCCACTGAACCTTGTCCTGCCAGCTCAAACAATAGTTCCCTGGATCGAGCATCTCCTGCGCAATGAAGATCTGACGGATTCAGTCACACAGCTGGCCCTCATGCAGCTGGGCCGAAGAACCGATGACCGATACCGAGATATCAGTGCCGCCATGCGAGATCGGGTCGTCGCTGCGCTCAGTCAGGCTGGTGCAAAGCCGCACATCATTGAACTCGTGACAAATGTCGGCCAGCTCGAACAGGAAGAAGCGAACCAGATCTTCGGCGAATCACTGCCTGCCGGACTTCGAATCGGATAGGACTCAGACACGCATGCTCCGTTCAGGCCAAAGGAATTCGTCATGAATTGGTTTGAAACGCTGACCGGTGTTCGTGAAGAATCGCCCGAACAAGTCCGACGCAGTTTTCGGATTGAAGGCAATCGTTTGACGTCTCTTGCGAATGGCCAGTCATGGCAATTTGGCAACCTTGAAACGCCTTCACTGGAAGAACTGCGTACCCGGGCTGCGTCTATTGCCTCTGCGGGAAACCTGTCGCTGCGCGAAATTGTGGCCGACGTGCAACAGCTGCACTGTCAACCCAGGAATAGCGGTGCATTGTTTCAGGTCGCATCGCAATTCAATTTACTGGAAATGGTTTCTCCGGAAAACACTCCGGAAATGGGGATCGGCATCTACGAACGTGATTTTACACAAGGCCCCGCCTGTGCGATGGCCGCGGGAGCCGGCACGATCTATCGCAACTACTTCGTTCGCGTGAACGACCAGACGGGGCAGTCAGCAAACCTCCAGATCGATTGTGTTGCCGACCTTGGGCGGGCTTTGGGAAATACGGGCCACTCTCTCTGGAAGATGAAGAATGGCTACCTGCTTCCCACCAAAGAGGGCCTGCAGTTGATTTCGGAAAGACTTTCCAAAGCAGACGAAGAAGAACGGCGGCAGCTGCGGGGGTACTTACGAATCGGCGTGCAGTGGTCAACCGAAGTGACCCAAACTTTGCAGTCTCCATCGGAGCCTCAAATTGTCACCCAGGCCTACTGCTCAGCCCTGCCGGTCGCCTACTCTTCTCTTCGGGCCCAACAATGGGAACCATTTGCAAGACTCATCCTGGAAGCGGCTTATGAGGCCACATTGGCGGCCGCGATCCTTAACCAAAATCAAACGGGCAATTCCAGCGTCTACCTGACATTGTTGGGTGGAGGAGCATTCGGAAACGAACAGTCCTGGATTTCCGACGCCATTCTGCGAGCCGTACGCATGTACTGTCGAAATGACCTGGACATCGCTATCGTGAGTTATGGCAGCCCCAACCCAGCTGCCCAACGATTGCTGCGCGACGCAACCGATTAAGTCACAGACCGGCCAGAAAAGGGGTTTCCCTCAGAGGGATCAGGACAGGATCTGAATTGGACTCAAGTCTTCTTGATCAACCAGCCGCAACCTCCTATTCTCCCTGCTGCCAACGACTTAGAACGGATTCTTAAGCATGTATCAATTGGCCTGGAACAACGTCGCCGTCTGGAAGAAACGCTGCGGTGACGAAACCATCCCCGCTCCGCCTGCCGATCTCCACGTCACCCGGGCAGCCGTGCTGTTCTGGGAAGAACACTGTGTCGAATGCTCCGCCCCCCAGTGCTACTCCGCCTGCACTCTGTTCGAGGCGCGAAGAGATGGCCGTTGTCGACGTTTTCAATATGGGATCATGCCAAACAAGCAGGTGAGTGGGCTGTTTAGTTTCGGCGCGGACATCAGCTTCAAACGCTGGGCAAAACTGGAAACAAAATGGCCAGCTCATCCAGCCATGCGGCCGATTGGCAGCGTGCGTCTGCATGAACGATGGATGAACGCGCTGGAACAAGCTGGCAGCCGAATCGTTCCGTTTCTGCAGCAGATATTTCCGTCGCGGCGATTCAACGGCATGTGTACCCACGTCCGCCGAAATGTCATCCGAAAACTTTCATCGAGTCACCAACTGCCAGTCGCACAAAAAAAAGGACGCACCGCTGCTGATCTTGCGGGCAGCGTTCCCGATGCATTTTACGTGAAGTGTTTTTCACCCGAATCCATCGATTTCCGGATCGTAATTGAACTCGTCACCGACGCGCCCGTCTTTCGTACCAGTTTGCAGATCACCCCTGGCTGGAACGAGCACCTGATCGACGCCGCAGAGCTGTTTGAACGCGCCGATGGAAAAGCCGGACGCATTCAGGTTTCGATTGAAAACGATCAGGAGGTGCGTCTGATATTCTCCTGGCTCGATCTGGTCCACCTGAAGAACGCTTCTGCGCTGCTCCCGAAGAGCCAGGCACCAGCTTCAGACCATGAACAACCAGCGGAGAAAATCAAGTGCGTTGCCTGGGATCTGGATAATACGCTCTGGCACGGCGTCATCGGAGATGCCGGGCCGGATGGAGTGACTGTCAATGAACAGATGGTCCACCTGGTCCGTGAATTTGATAGGCGAGGCATTCTGCAAACGATTGCCAGCAAGAACAATTACGAGACAGCATGGCCCAAAATCGAGTCCATGGGTCTCGCTGATTACTTTCTTTATCCCGCCATCAACTGGAGCCCCAAGAGCCAGAATCTGAAGCAGATCGCCAGTGAACTGAACATCAACATCGATACCTTTGCATTCGTGGATGATTCCGAATTTGAACGACACGAAGTCTCTTCGGTGCTGCCACAGGTTCGTGTCTTTGATCCATTACAGGGGCCGGAATTTGCAAATCATCCGGAATTTGATCTGCCGGTTTCATCAGAATCATCATCGCGTCGACTGAGCTACCTCGCAGAATCAAAGCGGCGTCAGATCAGCCAGAGTTTTCGTGGAGACTATGATCGATTCCTGAAAAGCTGCGGTATGTCCATGACAATTCGCAAGCCAGGCCGACAGGAGCAGCCACGATGCCTGGAATTAATTCAGCGCAGCAATCAATTCAATCTCAGCGGCAGACGCCATACCGAAGAGCAGTTTGAAGCGCTCCTTCGATCCGACGACCATGACTGCTACTGCTTTGGCGTCTCCGACAACTTTGGGGCCTATGGGATCGTTGGATTTGCAGCATTCCGCAGAAGCTCAGAGGGACCATCTCTGGTTGAATTCGTGCTTTCGTGCCGCGTCGCCCAGAAAATGGTCGAAACGACATTTTTCCTCTGGTACGCCCGGCGTCAACAGCAACAGGGATGGAACCACCTGAACGCTGAGCTGATCGTCACCCCCAAAAATGCACCGTTGAGAAGTGTCCTTGAAGCACTCGAATTCCAATGCCTGCAGAAAGACGGTGACCAGCAGATCCTTCGCCGCACTTTCAACGAGACAATTGAAGTCCCCGATGTGATTGCGATCCTGGAGCCTGGACGGCAGGACGATTCGACAGAACCAAAGCAACGGGTCGCATAGCGGCGGCGTTTGTAAGCCCCGCGTACTCTGCAGCCTGACGTGGCGGTCGCTTACTCAATGAATGCCGAGCAAGTCCGCCCCGATCAGGTTCAGGGGGACTGAAGTTTCCGGGAGCCGCAAAATCCGTGAGAACCGCGAAGGCTTTCGGAGTCCTCACGAATACTACTTTCTGTCCGGAATAGCCGACGGCGAACTATTACTCGGCCGTCTTCTTCCTGGCAGCCTTCTTCTTCGTTGAGGTTTTCTTTGCAGCCTTCGTGCCTGTTGCTGCGGATTTCTTCACTGCCTTTTTGGCGCTGCCACGTGCCGGGGCCTTGCCGGTTTTGCTTGCTTTGGCATCGAGCCATTCAATGGCCTGTTCCTGAGTGACCGTGTTGATGTCGGTGTCTTTCGGGATCGTGGCATTGATCTTTCCATGCTTCACGTAAGGCCCGAATCGGCCCTCGTAAATCCCAA
This sequence comes from Planctomycetaceae bacterium, assembly GCA_041398825.1. NCBI lineage: Bacteria > Pseudomonadati > Planctomycetota > Planctomycetia > Planctomycetales > Planctomycetaceae > Planctomycetaceae bacterium. Next base: position 236,845 of record JAWKTX010000011.1, read on the forward strand.
TTGGCTTTTCATCGGCCGGATGATTCCCCAGCTCACGAAGTGCCGTCGGGGCTGCACGCTTCTTGGTGTTACGGAGCATCTCCACGGCCGCATCCATGGTGACAGTCAACACGTTGTAAACTTCGCCGTTGAACTCATACGTGTGCGTCTTGCGATCAAAGCTGGCGAAGACCTTATCGTGGGTGACATAGGGTCCAAATCGTCCCACACCTGAATTCACCACTTTATCTGTCAGTGGATGCTTACCAATTCGCCGGGGAAGAGAGAGCAATGCCAGCGCTGTTTCAAGATCCATATTCAGCACATCGAAGCAATTGGGAACACCACATCGCTTTGGCTTTGGTCCGTCTTCTGTGACTTCGCCAAGCTGAAGATAGGGACCGAACGGACCATTCAGCAGGTAAACCGGCAAACCCTCTTCCGGGTGCATTCCCAGCGCCTGCGGGCCACGAAGCTTCTCTTCAATCAGTCGCTCAGCCACTTCGTTCGTAATGTCTGCCGGAGCAATACCATCGGGGATGGAAGCGGTGACTTTTTCTTCACCATCGATCCGCTCGAAGAATGGTCCGAACTTTCCGATGCGCACAGCAGCACTCAGCCCGTCAATTTCCAGGGTGCATGCTGTCCTTGGGTCAATGTCGCCCTCCCGCTGCTTGACCTGCTCATCCAACCCGGACGGTCCGCTGTAAAATTCGCGAAGGTACGGCAATCGATCTGCCGTTCCGGTCGCGATGTCATCCAGCGTCTGCTCCATCCCGGCCGTAAAACCAAGATTGACGAGATTTGGAAAGTGGTTTTCGAGCAGCTTGGTGACGGCCATGGCCGTGAAGGTTGGGACCAGCTGAGTTCCATTCTTACGAACATACCCGCGATCCTGAATGGTGCTGATAATGCTCGCGTAGGTACTTGGCCGACCAATACCTTCTGATTCCAGGGTCCTGACAAGCGTCGCCTCTGTGTAACGAGCCGGAGGTTTCGTCTCGTGTGGAAGTGCTTCCAGCTGCTCGCATTGCAGAACATCCGCTTCCTTCATCGCAGGCAGCGTCGAATCCTGATCCTCGAGCGCTGCCTCGGGGTCATCGGATCCTTCGACGTATGCCCGAAAGAAGCCAGCAAACTCTACGGTTCGGCCGGATGCACGAAATTCGGCATCTCCTGACTGAATGGTGACCGTGTCGAAGCGGAGCAGGGCATCCGCCATCTGCGTCGCCATCGTTCGCTTCCAGATCATCTGATACAAGCGAAATTCCGGGCCGCCCAGACCCAGCTCTTCCGCCGTCTTCATTTCATGACCGGCTGGCCGAATCGCTTCGTGAGCTTCCTGGGCCCCCTTGGTCTTATTTGTAAACTGCCTTGGTGCAGGACTCAGGAAATCTTCACCATAAAGCTTATCGACACGCTTTCGCGCCGCCTGCACAGCCTCATTGCTCAGGCTGACACTGTCGGTACGCATGTAAGTGATATGACCATCTTCATACAATCTTTGAGCGACCTGCATCGTTTGCCGCGCTGACATCCCCAACTTGCGGTTGGATTCCTGCTGCAGTGTGCTTGTCGTGAACGGCGGGTAAGGCTTCCGCGTCTGCTTTTTCTCGTCGATCTTCAAGACGGTCCATGGTTCGCTGGAGAGGCGATCCTGAAGCGCCTTTGCTGCAACTTCCTCCAGAAGCAGAACATCCGACCCTTCCTTCAGACGCCCTGTGTTCTCATCAAAGTCTCTGCCACTGGCAACACGGCGGCCTCCGACCGTCTGCAGCATCGCTTCAAATGTGGCCCCGGCAGCAACTTTCAACTGAGCCTTTAAGTCCCAGAATGAACCGCTGCGAAATTTCATTCGTTCCACTTCACGCTCAACGAGAACGCGGACAGCAACGCTTTGGACTCGGCCGGCAGAAAGCTTGGGGGCAATCTTTTTCCACAGCAGCGGGCTCAGTGTGTAACCGTAAAGCCGGTCAACGACTCGACGAGTCTCCTGGGCCTGAACCAGGTTATCATCCAGCTGGCGTGTATTCGCAATCGCCTCCAGGATGGCTTCCTTCGTGATTTCTGAGAAAGTCATACGGCTGACCGGAACCTGAGGTTTGAGAACCTGCGCCAGGTGCCATCCAATACTTTCTCCTTCGCGGTCTTCGTCAGTCGCCAGAATGAGCTCGTCAACCTGCTTGAGAGCATCTTTCAGCTCGTTCACCGTCTTCTTTTTATCAGAAGGCACGACGTACAGAGGGTCGAAATCTGATTCAACGTTCACCCCCAGATTCGACCAACTTTCTTTTTTGACAGCGGCCGGAATCTCCACAGCCTTCGCGGGCAGATCGCGTACATGTCCCATACTGGCGCGGACAATGTAATCATCCCCCAAAAAGCCTGCGATTTTCTTAGCTTTCGCTGGTGATTCCACGATCACCAATGCCTTCTTCTTCCGTGCCATTAATATCGTTTCTCTGCGAATTTCGATCTGTTTTGCGTGTGCAAAGTCCGCCAACGGGTTGAGCCATTCATTATTTGCAGATTTTGTCCCGGTATGCCACCGTCCAGGGGCGACTGTTTTCAGATCCCGAGCCCGAGACAGCCTGAACTGAATGCTTTGGTGTTGTAGAAGCATTCATCGTATGACTCAAACGCAATTCTGAATTGCCCGCAGCTCACGCCGAACAAGGACCTGCGTTTCGATGCACGCGGAGAGAAAGATCATGCCGACCTAAAGTCAATCCGCAGTTGACCTTGCCTGAATTTGCCCGACGGCTAGAATCCGGCCTCCTGACCGCACCGGGTCTGATAATTCACCGATTCAATCGAGGAATCATCGCGAGGGTGCGGTTATTGAATTTCCGGGTTTTGCCTGGAAGCTCACTGATCAGAAAATTGCCCCATTCATTTTGCCCCACGAGCATGGTTCATGGCCTCACCCTTTACATTCTTCCGCAAGAACCAGCAGTCCATGATGGTCGCGCTGGTCATACTCGCAATGATGGCTTTCACGCTGGACTCTGTGTTCGCGTCGAGAGACAGCCAATTCACGATGCTTGGCGTTATGCTGGGTGCCGCTATCTGCGGAATCGCCGGAATCGGTCAGGGCAAGTGGATCCAGTACGGCATTGGGGGTGCAATTCTGGGTGGTCTTTGCGGCTGGATCATGCCCAGGTACCTTCGAAGCCCTGCCGACGGTGAGCCCATCATCGCAACCTCTCTGGGAGTCTTCGACAACAAGCGGATCTACGATCTTCAGATTCAGCGGGGGATTGCAGATCAATTTATGGCTCGGGCTTTCGAGTCGTCCTTCGGAGAAGGCACGGCTCAATTCGCGACCCGGTTTGGTTTTGGCCATCAGAATCAACGGGAAGACCTGATCTTCGGCGAAATCATGCGAAGTGAAGCTGACAAGCTTGGCATCGTTGTGACAGATGACATGGTTTCCAGCTACATCAACAGCCAGACTTCTAACAAGCTGACCGGCGAGGCATTCGCGAAGATTCGCACAAGCCTCTCCATTGAAGGCCAGAAAATCAGCGAAGACAGGCTGTTTGATATCCTGAGATCCGAAATCAAGGGCATGATGGCCTATCGGGCAACGCAGCCTCAGGTGAGCGTTATGCCGCCACCACCCGAACTCTACTACAATCTCTACAAGCGTCTAAACGTCAGCCAGCGGTTGAACACCGCGATGATTGATGTTGACGCTTTTCTCGATGCCGTTCCCGAGCCGGAAGAAGCTCAGATTGTTGACCTGTTCTCAAACGCTCGGCTCTATTACCCCAATGAAAAAGGCCCCGGAGAAGCTGGGTTCCGTCAGCCCCGAAAAGTGAAACTCGCCTATCTGGAAGTCGATTATAAGACGATTGAATCACAGACTCCGGCCGTAACTGATGCCGATGCTGAAGCCTACTACAACGAAAACAAGGAAACTCTCTACAAGCGGCCCGTAACCCCGAAACCACCGGAAGTTCCGGCTACGCCAGCTGGCGAGGATGCCAATCCGGATTCAGAAAAAGCGTCGACCGAAGCGGTTGAAAAAACGTCCACCGGCGAAAAACCGGCTGAAGTCCCGGCCACGCCCGTAACTGAGGACACCACGCCGGATTCAGAAAAAGCGTCAACCGAAGCGGTTGAGAAAACAGCCACCGAAGAAAAACCGGCTGAGGCGTCAGAGGAAGCGGCAAAAACTGACGCGGCTGCTTCAGAAAGTGCCGAAGACACTCCGGCAGAAACTGAAGAAACAGGCACCGAATGTGGCCCGACTGATGAAGCAGCCGCAAGTGATGAAGCTGCTACCAGTGATGAAGCAGCTACCATTGGTGACGCAGCAGCCGGTGGTGACGCAGCCACCAATGATGAAGCAAAACAGGCCACCCAGACCGACGCCTCAGGTACAACGGAAACAGCAGTGACCGAGGAGAAAAAGGAGGCAACCACGGAGTCCGGAGCCGAGGCTTCAACGTCCGCTGCCACAGACGAAACCTCCTCCACCCCGCTCGCTATCCCTTCAACCGGCGAAGCGGAAGCAGCCGAAGAGGCATTCCCGGAACCCGCATTCGAGTATCGTCCACTGGACGATGAGCTCAAGGCGGAAATCAAAGAACAGCTGCTGGCGAGCCGGGTCAGAGACGCACTCGCGGCCCAGGCATCCGAACTGCATGCCAAAATGCAGGCGCAGCATTCCGAACGCAGAAATAAACGTTTCGAGATTAAGAAGGAAAATCAGTCCATTACCGACGAAGAACTGGCCGAGCAAATGAAGGAATATTCCAAAGGAATCACCGAGTTTGCTCGCAGCCTCGACGACGACAAATCCACTTACGTGGAAACTCCTTTCGTCAGTTACGCAGAATTGACAGATGACGAAGATTATCCCGTGGGAGCAGCAACTCCGCCGGGCGGCAATCCTTTCGCTCCGTCCGGTGCCAGCGTCGCAGACACGACGTTTTCACTTCCTGGCGATGATCTTCAGTTCTTTAATCCTCGTCACTCCGTTCGCACTTCATTTGACCTGGATGGCGGGGAATCACACTACGTTTGGTGGATCGTAGACAACGTTGACTCGCATGTGCCAACGCTTGAGGAGCCCGGCATTCGCGATGAAGTTATCCTGACACTGAAGCGTCAAAGTGCCCGGGAACTTGCCAGGAAGCGTGCTGAAGCCCTTGCGAAGACTGTCACTGACGGACTCGCTCTTTCGGATGACGAAAAGAAGCCCATGGCAACAACTCTGGAAGACGTGACAGTCACGGGGAGTGACGAATCCGCAAAGGTTGCAGTTCGCCAGACACTCACATTCACGTGGATGCGTCAGCAAATGATGAATCAGCAAATGGCGATGTTCCAGCGACCACAGGCAGTCCTTTCACAGATTCAATTCGCGGATGCTTCCGGTGATTCGATCGAATTGGCATTCGACGACTTCATGAAGGTGGTCTTCGAAGATCTGGATAATGAGGAAGTCGGAGTCGCACCGAACGCTGACATCAGCAAGTTCTACGTTGTTCAGGTCGTTGACCGAGTGCCAACAGCAGAGGTGGGGGAAGACTCACTGCGAGAACGATTCCTGAACGAAGGCAAGCAGTTTGGTTTTAGTCAGAGCCCGCTTTTTGCGATGATGCAGCAAACCGTCGGAAACCCGACAGCAATCGAATGGGAAAAGAATCTCTGGCGAAAATACGACGTTGATCCGGACGCTCCTCGCGAAGAGTAGTCTTTGTCAGGTGTTTCCAAATAACACGACGAGCCCGGGATTCGTAATGAATGCCGGGCTCGCTCCGTTTGGGTAGAAGAACATCCTCAACCGCAGAATCCCTTTCGGATAACAGTCGATCTGAAGCGGCATGCCGATTGGCACCAACAGGGTTCGAACGCTGCTGAATGACATCCGACGAAACGAAACTTCGGGCTGCCTCTCTATCCGACCGCATGCCCCAATTCTGAAGACATCACGCGTAGTTCAACAGCTTGGTGGCACACGGGCAGGCCGCACGCATCCAGTTTGACTCTGCGTCTTTTGTCTCCATTGCAAATGCCGGAACACGGCAGGACGACACGGAGAGAGAATCAATTCACCTGCATCAACTGTAACGCCACAGGCGAATCTGAGCCGCAACGTTCACGCAGTGCCCGGGCCGAACTTCAACAAATTCTCCAGAGCCCTGAGCTGAGAGGATGCGGCATCAACAGAGTTCAGGGGGCTTGAACACCCTGATACACAACAGTCTCGGGATGTTCCACTTTCCAGGCGATCCATACAGTGCGAACATAGTCAACATCTGTAAGCGGAAGATCAGTCGCATTATGGTCGTAAATGATGCCGTCGAGATTTACCTTTAATGATCCATCCACGACGCCATTTGAGGTCATGCCAATCGTCTTTGCGAGGGATTCCGTCGAAAATACACGAACAACGTCTGATTCAGAACAATAGGCGATGGTCACAGGTGTCTCATCGACGAGGCAATTCACCACAGCACTGTTCGGCTGCTTCATCGCATCCATCAGAAATGCGACAGATTTACCATCCACAATGCAGCCGACAATCATCGCCTCTTCGGGAAGATCAGCATCCGCGGCTGCCGTCATAGGAGGATTATGAACGGCGTTATCGTTTGCCGAGATCGGCGTAGAGGCTGGGTTGGATACCGGCTCCATTGTGGCAGGAGCTGCGACCTCGCTGTTCTTCAGGACGTCGGATTCCCCGGTTTTGATTTCGCCATTCCCTTCAGAGACCGTCGTCTGAGCCGTGTCAGTCACGACGACGTCAATTGATTCATGACCTGCGTCTGCAGGTCCGGCAGGCGAATCTGAACCACCACATCCCGTTAAAAGCACAAACCCAAGAATGGCCGAAGGCACCGGACGCAGCCGTAAAGTACGCATTGTATTTGGGGCGAGGGCAAACATTTGCTAAAAGTCCCGAACTGGGTCGTCGAATCAGCAGTAGGCTTGGTCTACCCGTGAATGATACCATCAACCAAAAAATCAGAAAACCGGGGTCTGCGCAACAATGAGTCTAAACTCCGTAAGAACCGGATATTCCCCCCCGCATCGTAAGTCCGGTGCACGTCACGTTGGCATTCGGTACTTTCTGATCGTTGCGGCCGTGATCATTTGTGGTCCGCACGCAAAGGTTCCGGGCAACTCGACGGCATCTGCATCCGTCATTGATGCTGACGTCGACGCAACCGTCGAGCGCGGACTGGACTATCTGGTCTCTCTGCAAAAACGACAGGGGTACTGGGAGGCAAATCAGGGACAATACCGTGTCGCAATGACAGCCTTGTGCGGGGTCGCAATGCTCGCTGAAGGCTCCACAACCACAACCGGTAAGTATGCACAATCCATTCGACTTGCCGTGGACTATCTGCTCTCGATGAGTCGCCCCAATGGCTTGATTGGGTACCGTGAAGACTACCACTACACCTATGGGCATGGATTTTCGATGCTTTTCCTGAGCCAGGTGTACGGTGAAGAAGAAGATGCGAAACGGCGTGAAGAGATCCGTGACGTACTGATTCGCGCCGTTCAGTTTTGTGCTGATGCACAGACGAGTCGAGGTGGCTGGGGTTATGTTTCGGCCAAAGAAGGAAACGACTTCGACGAAGGGTCAACCTGCATCACTCAGGTTCAGGGGCTCAGAGCCTGTCGGAATGCAGGCATACCGGTCTCAAAAGAGATCATCGAGAATGCAAAGACCTATATCGCGGAATGCACAACAGAGCAGGGGGGCGTGCAGTACAGTATTCGCGGTGGCGGCGCCAGGCCTCCCATCACCGCCGCTGCCCTCGCCGCTTTATTCAACGCTGGCGAGTACGAGACCGACTTAACAAAACGGATGCGGAACTACTGCTCCCGAACGATCTGGCCGGATAAGTCACTGACCTCAAGCAACGGTCACTGGCACTACATGCATTTCTATTTTTCGCAGGTCGTTTACAGAACCGGCGGCGACGATTGGGAGAAATACAGAACTGAGCTGAATCAGAAGCTGATGCAGGACGCGTTGCCTACCGGAGGCTGGGCCGATCAACAGGTTGGAAACGTGTACACAACAGCTCTGAATTGCATCATGTTGCAGCTCGAAAAAGGATTCCTGCCGATCTATCAGCGTTAGATTCACCCGTCCTGATCGAATGATTTCGACAGAGGAAACTTGCATGCCTCATTTCAGTTACCCAGGTCCGATACTTCTCAGTTGCATCCTCACGGTCGCCGCGGGATGCAGTGGCGAATCTTCCCAGCAGCCTGCAGGCAGTACGCCCGCAACAGAAATGAAGTCGAGCGTTCAGAATGATGAGCGAAACACTTCAACATCGGAATCCACTCCGGACAGCAATGCTGTTGATGATAACAAAGTTGTCGACCAGGAAGTGACATTTGAACCTCTGTCCCTGAACGCACTCGGTGGTGGTTCGGTGAATGCCACCGGGGCATCGGAGACAAACGCAGAAGCCAGCATTCGGAGTATCATGCAACACCTGAAACCGCTTCAGGTCATGTTGGGAGGATGGCGAGGAACTACGCGACGCGAATATGAGGGCTTCAAGGCAGTCGACAATCACGAATGGATCTGGGATCTGCGCACAAACCCCTCCCAACCTGCATTAATCATTGAATCCGATAAGAGCCCCTATCTGCGAAAGGGACGTATCACGTGGGACGAGTCCCGGGGCCAGTTCGCACTGCAGGCGACTGATGGAGAGGGTATCACAAGGGACTTCTACGGCCGTTTTACAGAACCGGTGCAGGAAGTTGTGGGAAGCGATGACAAGCTTCACAGAGTATTCCGACTCCAATTCGATCAAGATGCAGAAACGGATGTGGATGGCAGCCAACCGAACGATTTCTGGCAAATCGCGTTTGCTCAACAAGACAACAACCGGTACCTGCTTGAAGTGGCCCACCGTCGCGCAAAAACAGATTTCCGTCGATATGACACCGTGTCGACTCAACGAGAAGGCACATCCTTTGCCATCAATGATTCCGACTACGGCGAGAAAACCTGCATCATCTCAGAGGGGCTCGGGACAATTCAGGTCAGCTACAAGGGTCGCGACTACTGGGTCTGCTGCACAGGCTGCAAGGCTGCATTTGACGAAGACCCTGAAAAGTGGATAGCCCGAGCGGCTGAACGAGACAAGGAAAAGAAGAAACAATGAAAAATGAACTGCTTTCTCCGGGCGGACTCAGAACTCGCGTGATCGACGATCTTGGAGACTCCGCGCCAAAGCTGATGGTGATCCTCTGTCACGGATTCGGAGCCTCCGGGGACGATCTTGTCCCGGTTGCTGAATGGCTGATTGATAGCAGCGATCTGATTGCATCAACATGCCAGTTTGCCTGTCCGGAAGCTCCTGTCGACTTAACAAAAATGGGTATGCCTGGCGCACGTGCCTGGTGGCCCATCAATATGGCGTTACTGGCCGAAATCAATCAGACTCGAAACTACCAACAGCTAACGGAGCTGACGCCTGACGGAATGCTGACGGCCACCGAACAGCTCAATCAGTCGATCAAAGAGCTGCTCACCGATAGAAGCCTGAGTCAGAATCAGGTGGTCCTGGGCGGCTTCTCTCAGGGAGCGATGTGTTCGACCGATGTCGTCCTGCGGCACGGATTTTCACCGGCAATGCTCGCGTTATTCTCCGGCACCATGCTTTGTCGGGAAGACTGGACAAATCTTGCAAAGGCACATCCGGGCTGTCAGGTATTCCAGTCCCATGGGCAACAGGACATGGTTCTGCCATTTCGGCCCGCTGTGGAACTCAGCCAAATGCTGTTTGACGCCGATTTCAGGACCGAATTTCATGAATTTCAGGGAGGCCACACCATACCTGCGTCGGTCCTTCATGAGTTTTCAGAGTCCCTCAGTAGTTTGCTTGGTTGAGTGAGTTGAGAAACGCAATTACTATCCCATCCTTGGTTTGTGTTTGGGCGACATACCGCCGCCGGAATTAGCATCCAATTACCGAAACAGTCGCGTCAGTTGTTGAAACAGGACCTTAGACATGATCGTTGGAAAGATCTGGAGTGCCTTCAAGGCTCAGATGAACAAACTGGCCAACTTCTTCTGGACTGCCGATCCCATAGCGCAGATGCAATATGAATACGATCAGGCTGTTGAGCAACTGAAAGGTGGAAAAGACGGACTCGCTCAGTATCGAGCCCTCGTGGAACGCGTCAGCCAGCAGGTTGCCAATGACAAACGCCACGTGGCTAAACTTGAAGGCCAGGTGAAAGCGTACCTGCAGGCGGGTGACCGACAAACGGCAGCAAAGTTTGCGCTGGAGATGCAGAAGGCAAAAGACCAGCTCGCAGAAAACATTTCCCAGCTGGAAATGCACGAGAAAGCTTACGAAAACAACCTGCTGAAAATTAAGAATGCCACGAAGAAAGTCGGCGAGATCAAAGAGAAGATGCACAAGTACGATGCGGAATTGAAGATGAGCCGGGCGGAAGCAGAGCTGTCCGAAATTGCAGGCTCCTTCAACTTCGATGTCACGACGGATCTGGGACAAATTGAAAACGTACTGCAGGACCAAATCAACAAGAACAGGGCAAAGGCTCGTGTCGCCTCCGACCTGTCGGAACAAGGCATCGAACAAATCGAGCGAGAAACCGCTGCGGAAGCTGCCATGGCTGAGGATGCCCTGAAACAGTTCGAACTGGAACTCGGCATGATTTCACCACAGACCGTTAATATCGGACAGGAGGAAAAAGACCTGGGACCTTCGCAGAAGACAACGGAGCTCAACTAAGCTCTTCCGAAAACGGCAGGAAAAGCCCGGCAGACACTGTCGGGCTTTTTTCACATGCATGTCGTTCGTCATCCAATCAGATCACGACAGAAGGTCCAGAAAGAAGGCGACGGAATTCTGCCGACCCATGCGAAAGCGCGAATCATGTCTGACGTCATTGAGAATGCATCCCCAACTGTAACTGAACTGGCTCTGCCGGAATGGTACCCATCGTGGGCCGTCCGACTTTCACAAGCCTATTTTGCGGGGACGTCCTGCTTCTTCGTTCTTCATGGAAACATCCACGACCTCGTCCCGTGCGAACGTGATGGAAACACCGAATTCCTGAGTGTTTCCGAGTTCCTTGGAGAGTTCATCTTTGGCCGCTGGGATTTGGTGCTGAAACACAACCTGAGTACGGGACTTCAGGCACTCTCCGGTTCAGATAACGCACGTCACCAGGAAATGATGCGAGAACTGACGGCACTATTCGGCCCGTACAGAAACTGGTCGCGCGACCCAGACAATATTCTCCTGACTCTGGACCAGATGATTGAGCGATACCTGGTAGAAAGTGACCCACGCAAACGCAAACGAATGGCAGTCCTCTTCGACTTTGGACAATACCTCGTCCCGCCAGGTGACCCGGTGCAAATCTCAGGGCGAATTGCCTCCAGAGTCGTTCGATTCGTTGACTGGGCTCGCAACCCATACATCCGCAGAGTGAACATGGCTTTCTGCCTGATCGCCGAAAGTCTGTCCGAGGTCAATGAGCGACTGACGGCCAGCCCGTATGTCGCTGCGATTGAAATCCCGATGCCTGACCGAACGGCCCGCGACAGATTTGTCAGACACAGACTCTCAAATCCATCTGAGACAAAGTCGGACTCCCCGGCGCTCCTTCCATCTGCTCCCGACCCGACCAGACCACAAGAGGAGCCATTGGACGCCACGCAGTTGATTGCAGGGTCAAATGGCCTGAGCCTGCTGAGTCTCGAACATCTGCTGGCAGATTCAGCCCGCGCTGGAGGTGTTTCCGCGAAACAGTTTCGCGAAATGAAAAAGACAGCGATCGAGCGACAATGTGGTGGGTACCTCGAGTTCGTGGAACCTCGACATACTCTGGACCTGGTCGTTGGCCATGAAGCAGCCTGTCGTCGGCTCAGAGAAGATGCAGAGTTGATCTCAAACGGCTACGCCGAAGCATCCCCCATGGGATACTTGTTCTGTGGAGCAGTGGGCACGGGAAAGACGTTCCTTGCGGAATGCTATGCTGGCTCAATTGGAATCCCGTGTGTGAAACTGAAGAACTTCCGGTCGAAGTACGTGGGCGAGACGGAAGGGAACCTCCAGAGAGTGCTGACTGTACTCAGAAGTCTGGGACCGGTCGTCGTCATTATCGATGAAGCTGATGCGTCGCTTGGCGACAGAAACCAGAATGGCGACTCAGGCACAGGGAGCCGCGTATTCTCAATGATTGCCCAGCAGATGGGAGACACACGCTATCGTGGCCGCATCATCTGGATGCTGCTGACATGTCGTCCGGATCTTTTGCCCATCGACCTGAAACGTCAGGGACGAGCAGAAGTGCATATCCCTCTCTTCTATCCGGACAATGACGAAGAAATCCGGGAAATGTTTCGGGTGATGTGTCGCAAGAACAACATCTCCATCGACCCCTCGGCACTGACATTTCCTCAGAAACATGGTCAGCTAAGTGGTGCAGATATCGAAAGCATCGTCCTGACTGCAAAAAGAAAGGCACTCCTCGCCCGTCGTGATATCGTGACTGCCCAGGACATACTGGATACTGTGGCTGAATTTATCCCCTCCGCTCAGGGTATGGAGAAAGAAATGCAGGAGCTGGCTGCTGTTCTGGAATGCACGCAGCTCGACTTTCTGAATGACTCATGGAGAGAATCGATCGAGTCTCAGGATGGACGATCACGGATGCAGCAAAGAATGACGCACCTGCGAAATCTGATTGAGAGTATGTAGCAAATGACCTACCCCCGGGCGGAATCAAATTCCTGATTTCAAAGCGATTCACGTGCAGAGCACGTGCAACACAGATAACATCCACCTCTACAACTCCACGTAGAAAACTTCTCATTAAGGTTCTTGAACAATGGCACGAAAAAGCTGGGTCGATCCGGACACAAATGAACCATTGATCGACGACTATGCAAAGAAGCTTCAGACTTTCGCGACGGCGTTTTCGGACGGCGTCATTTCAGAACAGGAAATCAGCGATCAGGAGGCCAGACTTGTTGACCTGATGAAGGAAATCGAACCACTGCTGGATGACCAAACGCACGCCAAAGTCACGCGTTTGCTCTGCGAACTCACCGCCTATGACATCATGCAGTTCGTTTTTGAGATGCAACAAACGAGAGCCGCGGCATTTCGCGGATAACGTCGCTGTACCACTGTCGCACTCCCGCACAACGGGAGTGCGAGAGCACCAACGCGGACCGCCCGTTTATCTGACAGTGCCGCGTTTATCTGACAGCGCTGCGTAGTACCTCTTCGTAGACCAGGCGTATCTGCTCGGTCATGTGCCGATGGCAGAATCGAGTGCTGCAGTGCGTTCTGCCGTTTTGCCCAAGGCGAATTCTTAGCGCGGGGTCTGAGGCTAACCGAATGACAGCCTCTTCCAGTTTTTTTGTATTTCGAACGGGAACCAGAAGACCCGTCTGCTCGTGAATACAAACTTCAGGCGCTCCATCGTTATCGAAACTGATGATCGGTTTGCCCGCAAGCGATCCCTGCGGCAACACCCTCGCAAGCCCCTCCCAGACACTGGTATGCACAACCATATCAGAGGCATGGATGTAGCTGCCAACGTCTTCAGGGGAAATCAGTCCCGTGAAAATGAAGTGCTGATCCAACCCCATTCCCCGAATTCTTTGCTGAAACTCGTCCCGCAGTACTCCATCTCCAACCAGTACAAATCGGACATTCGGGACAGCGTTCACAATGGCCGGGGCAGCGTCAAGCAGGTATTCGTGCCCTTTCAGGTGAAAGAGTCGAGCCACTTTGGTGACGACGACATGTTCCGGATGCAAACCCAGTTCCCGGCGAAACTCCAACGGATCTCGCGTTGAATTAAGAAAATTCTGTGTCTCCATTCCACTGTAGATCGTCGTGAATTTGTCAGCGCTCGCAATACCCGCCTGCACATACTGATTCGACATCGCATCGCAAACACTGATGAATCGCTGGCACCAGCGCGCCGCCATCCGCTCAGCCTGTCGATAACACCAATGCAGGACGGCCGGTTGTCCGTAATGAAAAGACGCACCATGAATCGTATGCACCGCAGGAATTCCAAGTCGGTGAGCCGCATAGCGTCCAAGAATTCCCGCCTTCGAACTGTGCGTGTGGACCACATCCGGCGCGAATTCTTTCAACTGCCGGATGATCGCCCGAAGAGCTCTCATATCTTTTGCAGGAGACAGAGACCGATGAAGGTCTTGCAGGACTCGCACGTCCAATTCCCTGGCCATTGCGCGAGGTATCAGAGTTCCCTCCGGCCCCAACCCCGGGCCCGTGATCAGGCAAACCTGATCACCGTGAAGGTGGTGCTGGTCGTCCACGCTGTAAAGCGTGTTCTCCTGAGCGCCTCCGAGAATCAGGCGGGTAATAATATGGGCCACACGCATCAAATAACGCTCATCGATATTCATGAAAAAAGCGAGCTGCAGCTTTCTGGGCTACGGCTCGCTAAGAAATCAAACCAGAGAATTCACGAAGCGAAGTCAGAGCAAGTCTATTCGCCCCCGGACATGCCACCCATACCTCCGCTGCGGCCACCACGCCCTCGGCCTCGGCGATTGTCTCGGCGACTGCCACCACTGAGTGGATCACCATATCCCATTCCGCCGTCGTAGCCTCCGCTTCCCATTTCGCCACCATAATCGCCAAATGGATCGTTACCGGGATCCGGCATGTCACTCTTTCGCCAGCCGATTTTCTCGTACTCCTTGATCAGGAATTCGATATCCCCTTTGTCCTCATTGCGTTCCCGGTCAGCATCTCCCACGGACCGAGTCGCGAGTGAACCATTCGGCGTCAGAACGGTGATTTGATCAGCCATTCTGTATGAACTTCGACCGAGAAATGCTTTCAGGTCCGGATGCTCACTGCCATTCAAAACTCCCCCTTCGCTCACGCCGCACAGGATATCGCGAGATTTAACTTCGACAGGCACTCGATCCAGAACGCTCTTCGAAAGGTCGACAGCATCTGTTTCTTTGTGACCACCAATTCTCACGCCAACCGGTACCTGAAGATCGACCATCACTGGCGTACCCAGTGATTGCGCTTCGTAGTAAACAGATACGTCCGCTCTTTCACCAGTTTGCCCTGCGACCTTATTCACGTAATAGCGATACTCAGACGGCACAAACACAGGAGCAGTTGGCACACTCCATTCCGACATAATCGTCTTCTGTGAAGAAAGCTCTGGCTGTTCGAGTTGATCAACGGGGACGTTGAAGTTTGGATTATTCAGTTCTAATCGAATGCGATAGATGTACTGTTGACCGCGTTCGACAGTGAAGTCCATGAACCGCACAAGCAGCAGTCGACCAGCCGGCGTCTCGAACAGTTTCCGCCGCATTTCTTTGAGTTTTTCCTCGTCGACCTTCCCACCCTTGCCGGGTTGGATGCCAGGTGCTGAGCCCATCATCCCTGCGCCCATCATATCTGACCCGTACTCGCCCATCACATCGTTGTAGAAATCTTCGCCGCCGCCGTTTCCATAGAGATCCCCAAACAATTCGTTCGCGTTCCCTTTGTAGCCGGAGAAACCCTTCTTTTCAGCTCGGGCTGGAGGCATCTTCGCCTTACGCTCAGCGGCTTCCTGAGCCAGTTTCTCATCACGTTTACGGACGAGCTCCTTCTCTTCCTCACTCAGTTCAAAGTCCGAAATCAGTTTGTGGGAAGCCTGTGAATTACTCCAGCGGCCCTGAGCAAGTCGAGGCAGTGGCATCGTAATTACCGGGCGGGTGACCCGCGGATCGACAATCTCCAGGTCAAATCCCAGCGATTCCTCCAGAATTTCTGCCAGGTCCTCAACCAATACTGGTTCCCATTCGCCCGCCCATGGATCCAATGATGCCAGGGCCTGCTTCCGCTCGACATGAATTTCCACAAAATCTTCTGCGTATCGGGCAGCACGAGGGTCTGACGCAGGAATGTGCAGGGCGTCTGCTATTTTCTTGGTTTGCTCTCGCAGATCAAAAACGTACCGGACCGAAACGCCTGCAGCAAATCGGATGCGTTTTTCCTTGATGTTCGTCCCGAGCATTCCTCCATACATGCCGCCTTCACCGTACATGTCTCCATACATTTCACCACCACCATAACCGTCTCCGTACATGTCGCCACCGGAGCCTGGGTCTCCCATGCCCATGCCAGGACCACCCATGCCCATACCCGGTCCGCCAAGTCCTGGTCCGCCAAGGCCTGGACCGCCTAATCCGGCACCACCCAATCCGGGTCCACCGCCAAGCCCAAGTCCCGGGCCACCCAGACCGCTGCCGTATTCTGAGCCCATTCCTGCACCGCCAGTGCCTGTTCCTGCCAGCGCACCGAAACGTTCTCTGCGGCGTTTATCTTCGTCACTTTCTTCGTCAACGGGTTTTCCATCCGAGCCTTCCGGATCTGCTGGATTATCCAGAGCTTCTTCCTCGTCTTCGTCCACGTCAACCAGAGCGATCGGCTGGGAAATAGCGGTCTGTTCAGGACTCACCGGTGACAGAACCAGGACCGCACCTCGCTTCTCTCTGACCGGGTTCAACGGCGGATTGAAAGCAATGGACGGTGCAAACTGATCCACGTCTTTGTTGGGGGCAGACATACGAGCCACCAGTTCAGAGACGTTCGGCGTCTGATTAAACGATTCCTGGTCTGTCTCTGGCCAGGTATTCTGGGGACTTTCCATCGCCCGCTTCGTGTCATCGGCAATTTTCTGCATCTCACCAACGGTTCGATCTGCCCCGAACCAACTGGCCGATGCCAGCCCCATGAGCGACAGCAGTGCAATTAAGCCCGCGCCAAGTTTTTCACCATGATTCAGGAAGAAAACCTTGGCATCGAAGCCTTTTCCTTTGGACTTTTTCATCTTCTCGTTCCCATCACCTTTGAGGCCGCCAGATTTCGTATACCTGATTTGCAATCACTCTGATCCAGATGCCGCTATTGGTTTCCGTCTACTGCGTCGCCGGGCGTGGACTCCACCGATCCGTCAGATGGCGAACCAGCATCGGCCGCATTTCCTGGATCAGTTGAACTTCCGGAATTCTCTGTCGCTGCATCAGGCAAGGTCTCTGCCGGTGGGCTCGAATCACCCGTTCCATCTGAAGATTCCGAACCATCGGTCACTTCAGGAACGGCGGTATTGCCGCCAGCTTCCATCGACTCCTCACCCGCAGCAGCTTCTGTTTCCGATTGAGCTTCGCGTTCTTCCGGAGTTTCATAGATGGTCATCAACCCCCCAACCCGCAATTCCACAAGAGCGGGATCCTGCATCGCCGCCGACAACACCTGCTGGCCAGTCTTTGCTTCCGCACCGCCTGCGAATCCGGCACCGTAGCCATCACTGCCGTAGCCTTCTCCGCCAAAGCCATCACTTCCAAAGCCAGGATCTTCGCCGAACTGGCCAGCTCCGGGAACACCACCGAGTGGATCACCCATTTCACCAGCGTACCCGCTGCCGTACATATCCGACCCCATGCCGGATCCCATATCGGAACCCATATCAGGTCCGCCGAGCCCTTCCATACCACCACCACCGCCGAAACCACCACCACTCATCGCGGGGCCCGTGGTCGTTTTCAGATCAACACGTACGATTTCGACGGGAAAGTCAGAAGTCGTCAATTCTGCCAGAAGTCGCGCGATCTGGTCTTCCCGAATCTTGACGTGCAAAAAGAACGCCCGTGTTTTGTATCCAAGATTCTCAGCATCATGCACGTACCTTTTCTCTTCCGCCTTGGCTCCGCCGATGCCACCGCTTCCTCCGAACCCACCGCCGCCGTACATGTCGGAGTTCATTTCACCGAGCCCCATTTCCATACCGCCCATGCCACCCATGCCGGCTCCCGCACCACCACTTGAATCCGGTCCGAATTCTTCGGACAGGAAATCCATTCCGAAACTGCCTTCGAAAGCAGCCCAGGGGCCTGATCCTGTACGAGCAGATCCGTACATGTCACCCTCGCCACCTTCGCCACCACCAGTGGAGAGGCCAAATCCTCCGCTGGATCCGCCGAAGCCGCCAGGCATTCCCATACCGCCTGCGGCACCACCGACAGGAGCAGGAGAGGCCTCAGGGTCGCCACCACGCAATCGCAATGCCACGATTTGGCGAAGGGATGATTCTGTGATTCGATTGGCGCCACTATTGACGCGGGACAGCGAAGACAGCAGCGACTTCAACAGCCACAGGTCTTCCTGATTCTTCCAGATCTCATCAGACAACGGTTTCTTATTTCGCCAGGTGTTGTACGGCTTGTGAGTGATCGCCTGCTTATTGACCAGCACCAGCCCGCTACCATCCTTCATGTCAAACGGATCAACGATCTCCAGCAGTTCATCAAACTGCTTTCCGTAACCGACTCCCCACTTACCGCGAGTGACCACATTGGGGATCTTCTCGCCGAACGCGATTCCCTTCATGTCGGCCGCGATCGTTTCCGGCCACACACGAACCTCCTTCTGTCGTTGCCAAAGACTGCGAGACGATTTTTCGTACGCAGTCACGTCCTGATCATTCTTTGCCTTCGCGGCTTCAATCCACTTCTGATTCGGCGCATTCGCGCCTTCTTTTGCTTTCGTGAATGAAGCCTCAATGGAAGATTTCCGGGCCGTTGTCGCTTCGGCAAGACTCCCGCTCGCCATCCACCAGCCGACGACCACAAAAATGACAGACAATACAAAGCAAATCCAGTAATGGTGCTTTATGAGTGGCTTGAGTTGGTCCATGTTCACATTTCCTGAAGAAGGCCACGTCAGTTCTGGCCAAAACGAGGAGAAACCTCGAGAGAAACAATATGCGAGAGCGGCAACCTGAATCCTGGCAGACTAACCGGCACTCGTCGCAGCAGACTCGTCTCCGGATGGGTCCGCCGGAGACTCTACACCACCCTCTTCGGACGCTGTTTCGCCGGAAACCGCCGGATCCGAATCGACTCGGTCACGTTCCACCGTTGGTTTCCAGACGAACTGAAGAATGAAATCTGTTCGTTCGAGCTGTTGCAGATCTTCCTTCGACTTCTCTTCAAACACGACATTGCCGCCACCCGCAGCCCCTTGCCCGCCATACATGTTTGAACCCATGCCAGGCCCGCCCATTCCCGGGCCACCCAAACCGGGTCCTCCGAGACCAAGTCCGCCCATTGCCGGGCCCCCCAGACCAGGACCGCCTAAATCCGACCCACCAAAACCTCCCAGAGCACCCGGGGTTTCACCGCCTGTTTCTCCATACATATCACCACTACCACCCGGATAGCCGCCTCCCATTCCTGGATAGCCCCCTCCCATCCCGGGACCGCCCGTCATGGCACCATTTTCGCCAAAGCGAGCATTCGGGTCGTAGATAAACTTGTTATCGATACTGCTGACCACAATTGGATGTGAGATACCAAGCTTGGCCACCGGCACTTCCCAGCCACCCCGATCAATGGTCCACTTCGAGAGATTATCGTTCAAAGTTGACAGGACAAAGTACTCGCCTTTTTCCTCAAACTTCAACGACTCATTGTTGTAGAAGTGATAGCCACGCAGCGTCACGATGTACCCCGCTCCTTCCGGAGCCGGAAGTTCGCTGGCCGAAGCTTCAGCACCATCAGCAGCATCACCATCGTCGCTATCAATCACCCGACCGTCTTTCAAAGCCTGGTACCAGGCACCAACGTCTTCCACCTTCTTGGAGGTAATCGTGTCGAGGTGAATCCGTCGCTGCAGCGATATATCAGACTGATCCAGTGCGTTTCCTTCATCACGCGGCAGGCACTCATTGACCGCCTTCAGCAATTCAGCCCACAGGACCCGCTTCTCCAGCGGAGCCACCAATTGGTTAATGCTGGTGATTCGTTCTTCGTGCCGGGTTTTCTCTGCTGAATAAGCATTCTGATTGGCACTCACCGCAGACTGCAGTGCGGTAACGGCATCCTGTGCAGGCTTCCATTTTTCTTCGCCATACGTGCCGAGAACATGGGCACTTGCCATGGTGCCAATGCCCATAGCCAGCATCAGCCCGGCGGCAGCGGCCACTGCGACCGGCTTCTTGCTGCGAATCTTTCGCTCGACAGCAATTTCGGGCGGAAGAAGTGAAGTGCGAATTCGAGTCTGACCCACGGCCTGAAGCGCGAGCCCGTAGGGAACGGCAAACGTCATGATGTTGTCGACAAACAGCGGATCAGCCAGGACGGAGTCACCAGTCGCACCGCTCAGATGCTCGAGACGCTCCACGTCGTATTGCAGATTCTGTTGGAGAAACTTCTGGAGCCCCGCAAGACGGAATCCATTTCCAACGCCAATCACCTTCTTAATTTTCGCCCCGCGATTGACGCTGCCGAAGAAGCCAATCGACTTTTGAATTTCAGAGACATAGTCGTTGAAGACAGGCCGCATCGCCTGAAACACCGACTTGGGATCCGGACTCTTTGTCGCATTAATCTTGAGATGCTCTGCCTTGGCAAAGGTCAGTTTCATTTCGCGAGTCAACGACCGTGTGAAATGGTTCCCACCGATCGGCACGTTTCGAATCCAGATACTGCGACCGTTCGACACCAGCAATGTGGTGTTGTCCGCCCCCATATCCAGCATCACGTAGTATTCGTCAGTCGAAGGAGGTTCGGGCGTATCAGCAGTCTTGCGAAATCCCAGAACGTCGTACGACAGGTAGTTGTAGACCGCCAAAGGCGCGAGTTGAATGATTTCGACTTCTTTACCATTCGACATGAATGGCCGCATCGCTTCGTAAACCAGGTCGCGTTTCATCGCGAACAGGCCCACCTCGGCCTCCAGCATGAAACCGCTCTCTTCTTCTCCACCGCCAATTGGCTGGTAATCCCAAATCACTTCATTCAGATCAAACGGAATCTGCTGGCGGGCTTCGTACTTGACGATTTCCGCCACCTTGCTGGGCTCAACCGGTGGCAACTTGATGAACTTCGCCAGCGAACTCTGGCCTGGCACGCTGATCGCAATCAGATCACCATCGACGCTGTTCCGTTCCAGAAATGTCGTCATCGACTGACGAATCAGCTCTTCAGGAATGGCATCCGGCTGGCTCAGAATCTTCGCATGAGGAATAAAATCAAATGCGGTGGCGGCAACTTTGTCACTGCCGGTCGCACGAAGACGAATTGCCTTCAAGCCTGCCTGGCCAATTTCAATGCCCCATGCACTGCTGGAATCTGCCATTATCCTGCCTCAATAATTCGCGAATCAGGGTCTGAAAACGACCAAAGCGAGCCGATTACCGGAATACGCAAGTCAAAGGTATCAGCCAATTTCCGGTCTCGTCAACCAATTTCGGAGAATGCTCACGATTGCAGCCCGTCTACCCGGCATTTTCAGGATGTTGTACCGGCTGCAACCATCGATTCGACGTTAATTTCGATCTCGATGTTCCGGAAAACTCGGATTTCCGCCCTCAAGCAGCAAAAATAGAGCACCGGACCCTCTGTCTGGATTCTGCCGCCCACGTCCCCCTTCGTGAAAAGAACAGTATGTCGGAGTTTACCGATTCTCCTGAAGTGTTGTTTGATGAAATCAGCATTATCGTTCCCTGTTATTCAATCGAAGACCTCCCCACCGATCTCGAAGAAGACGCCGCGGAAGGGCTGCTGAACGCATTTCTCATTGGCTGGCACCCGAATGCCCTGCTGGCTTCACACGGTATACCCACAGTTCGACAGGCAGATGCCGTCCGGCATTTCACCGGACGTCATCTGATTATCATTCCCAAAGCCACCGAAGACTGGATGCCCCACGACTGGCAAAATGACACCGCCCAGTACCTGCACGCGGCTATTGCGGACTGCCAGACCCGTGAATCGTACCTGAAACAACTCACAGAAACGCTGAACGAAGCAACACCCGATTCGTCTTCCACTTCCGATGCTGCGGCACCCGCATTGCCAGACGAACTATCCGCGCCATTTCTGGCATTCGGGCTGACATGGCTGATGACCGTCCTCACCGCTCGCAGAATGCACCACTTTGTCGATCCCGATGCACACGTCATCGGCTCCGAAATTCGACTGGCAGCCGAGGCCGCCATCGCGAACCAACCGGAAACCGCGAGAACACATCTGAATCGTTGCTACGAACAACTGCTCGAAACCCGTGAACGCTTCTACCCAACACCCATGTGGCTTGTCGACATCTGCATCCCTCCTCGGGACACAGATGCCGACCAACTGACCGAAACCATCCAGACGTCCGGCCCATTGAACATCGTCGCTGCCGCCAATGAGATTGCGGCATGGCTGAAGTCTTCTGAAAAACTGAGAACCACCCTGGCATCGAAAACGCCGGAACAGATTCAGCTACTGACTGGTCATGCATCCGAAATTCGCCCCTCACTTGGACCATTGACAGCAACGCTGGCCGACATCGATCAGGGACGTCTCATTCTGAACGCGCTAACGAAACTTCCTGTTGAACACTGGGCTCGTAAACGTTTTGGATTAATCTCATCGCTGCCGATGCTGCTGGCACATACGGGATTCAGGACCGCAGCGCATGTTGCACTGGACGACGGTCTTTACCCGGATAAGGAACGATCGCAGTTTGAATGGCAGGCCCCCTCGGGAGACAACATCACGGCAACGTCCCGCATTCCACTCGCGATCGACAGCGCTGCCTCCATTCTGCGGATGCCGGATCGCCTGCAGGAATGCATGCAGGATGACCACATGGCGGTTCTGTACCTGGCGAGACTGCCCATGCTGAATACACCGTGGCTTGGGGACCTGCGTCTGGCCGCAACATTCGCACCTGTCCTCGGCGAATTCACAACCCCTTCCAAACTTGCCGAATTCACCGAAGGCCAGCGCGATCGACTGAAATTCGACCATGCCGAATACCTGAGCCCAACGCTCATTCAGTCGGCTGTCCTCAAGACGGAACCACCCATCAGTGGTCCCGCCACGATATCAAAACTCTGGGCTGCTATTGAAACCTCCCGAACCCTCGACGCACTCTGCACGATGCTGGGACTGCAAAATCCCGGGCAAGTCGGCTCTTCCGAAAGCCAGTCCCCCAATCTTTCTCCGAACGCCCGCAGCGCAAAACTCCTGCCGCCACTTCCTGGACAGGCACTTCAAATACAAGCTGCCGCTGCACAACTGCTGGACATCGAAAACGATCACGCAGAAATCCATCGAAAGGATGGACTGTCATCCAGTGATGCACGCGTGATGCAAACGTCTGCTGAATCGAGGCTGAAGAAACGCGTCGAACAAATGATTCGGGAGTCCGCAGCAAAACTCGCAGAAAAAACCGGAAGCCCTTCGAAGGATGTTGGTCGAGCCCGATCGATCCTGCTGATCAACAGTCTTCCATTTGCACGCACCCGCATGGTGCCATGGCCCCGCGACTGGAATTTGCCGAAAACGCAACGCAACCTGGTTGCAATCTCCAACCACTCACCGGTCGATTCCGCATTGTGGGCAGAAGAGCAGGACGCCACTGATCCTTCACGAGCATGTGTCGTCGAATTGCCCCCCGGTGGCTTCGTTTGGCTTTCGGAAGCGACCGACAGCCAGAGTTCAGCAACTATCTTTCAGGGAGAGAAACGCGAAGCCCCACTCGCCGAATCCCTGACGCTCCGGAATCGACACTTCGAAGTCACGCTCAGTGAACGGCACGGTGGAATCGAATCAGTCATCTTCCATGGCACCCGGTCAAATCGGTTGAGCCAGCATGTCACGTGGCGATACGAACGCGAGCAACGCATTGAAACGCCGGATGGATTTCAAAGCACATGGTATGCGCACGCTCGCAGAACAGACCAGCGAATTGTCACGTGCGATCCCGTGCAGGCCGCTCTCGAAACAACAATCGACATTCTTTCTCCGATCGACGGAAGTCCGCTGCTGACCTGTAAACAGACAGTCGCCATCGATCGCTTTCGCCCCCAATTGACAATCACAGTCTCAATCGAACAGATCGACCGACCGCTGAAAGGCAATCCGTGGATGGAGTATCTGGCCAGCCGCTTTGCATGGGAAAATGAATCAGCCTCCATTACACGAGGAGTCTGGGGACAGGCCGCTGGATTTAAAAACGAACGCTTTGAATCCCCCGACTACATCGAAGTCGCCGACCAGGATCACCGACTGACGATCATCCCTCATGGTCGGCCCTACCATCGACGAAGCGGTCCACGAATGATTGACAGTCTGATACTGTGCGAAGGAGAAACACAACGCTCGTTTCAATTCACAGTTGTTTTCGATCAGCCATTTCCAATGCGCCAATGCCTCGATGCCACTGTCCCACCCGCCAGAGTTCAGCCTTCGCCCGGATTTGCCGGCAAAGCGGAAGCAGCGTGGCTGTGGGGCTTGTCCGCAAAGAATGTGATGGCAGTCCGTGTTGGAACGTCCAGCCCCTGCAGTCACAATTCGAATGGAGATTTGGACGAGGATGTCTGCGCGAGCGATTCGCAGCCATCATCTGCCGAAACGTCCGCTCCCTTATCAGTTCGCCTCCTCCTGATTGAAACAGAAGGCATGATCTGCGAGTGCACTATTCGAACAGCCGTCTTACCGCGAACCGCGGCATTGATTCGGCATGACGGTAGCATCACCGAATCTCTTCCCATCAGCGATCAGGGCGTACTTGTTCGGTTTGCCCCCTTTGAACTGCGGGAAGTTGAGCTACAGTTCTGATCTTTTCACCTCCCCCCAAAGCGTTTTGAGCTTCACGTTCAGTCCCAATCAGGTTTCCAATGATCATTACAATTGATGGACCGGCAGGCTCAGGCAAAAGCACTGTCGCCAAACTTCTCGCGAAGGATCTGAACGTTCGCTTTCTCGACACAGGTGCGATGTACAGAGCTGTTGCATTTGCGGTTCTGCAGGCCGGCATCGACGAATCCAGAACAGAAGAGGTCGCTTCGGTCGCCGAAGGTGTTCAGATCGCCTTCCAGGATTCCAGGTTATTGCTCAACAACAAAGATGTCACCACCCAAATTCGAATGCCGGACGTGACGGCCGTTTCGTCCATCATTGCATCAAATCCGCGCGTGCGTGCCCGCATGGTGGAATTGCAGCGAATGATTGGGCAACAGGGCAGTCTCGTGACCGAAGGACGAGATCAGGGCACCGTTGTATTCCCTCACGCAGAATTTAAGTTCTTTCTCACTGCCAGCCTGGACGCCCGCGCCTGGCGTCGTCATCAGGAACTCCATGCAAAGGGCTCGCAACTTCCATTGCACATCGTGCGGGATCAGTTGCGTCAAAGAGACGACCGGGACGAAAACCGAATCCATGCCCCGATGAAACCGGCAGAAGATGCCATCACCATCGATACATCGGATCACACAATTGCCGAAGTGGTTGAAATACTCATTCGGCGGATACAGACACCCACCGATCAAGGTGCTCCACCCGCCCGCGAATAGCAGACTCCAGCACCTCGGACACATCAAATTCGTTGTCGAATTCGGCCAACTGTTTCGCTGACTTCGCCACTTTTCCGGAACCGGTAATGGACTGCAGGAAGGTCCGGCAGGCAGCAAGGGTGATCCCGCAACCGAGCCGTGCGGCAATCTCCACCAGCATCTCGAAAATATCGCCCATGCCGCGAGGCGTATCCGGTAATTGACTGCTGGCCTTCAAAGACGCACTCGCCACGCCACTCTGGTTCCGTGAAACGCACTCGGCAATTGCGCGCTCCCAGGATCGAAACACGACCCAGGAATGCAGATCGGACGCTGCAGCAATGTCCCCAAAGCGTTTGGCCAGTCGACTGAAATTGAAGGCCTGCCACGGCAGATGCTCTGCCAACGCTTCTCCCAGGCAATCCGTTCCCACACGTCCATCGGAAATGGCCTGAATCAGGATGTCGACCGCCAGACCATGTTCACCAGGTTCCTTTGCAGCCAGACCGCACAGCAACATAAACAACCCAATGGCACGCGGCGGCGTGCCCGGATCCAGCAGCGGTTCCATGAAACATTTGTTGCCCCATTCCGCTTCCCACCAGTCGAGATTGCTGAACAGGAGTTGAGCCCCTCCAGCAAAGAACATTTCGCAACACCCCGGCCAAAGCGTCTTCAGCCAATGGACTGAGTTCTCATCCGCATAGAGCGCGATTGAATTATCATCTCCATTCAGATTGACTTGCGTTATCAGCGTCGGCAGCATGACATCACCGACTTTCGGCATGACTTCAGGCGTTGAAATGCAGGCACTGTATTCCAGCTTTCGGGCATGCTTATTCACCCGATAGGTAACAACAAATTCTGCTGCTGTCGCACAACCAGTGCCCAGTTGCGGGAATGCCTTCTGCACAAACGCATCGTCATCAAAAGGTGCTCTCGACCTTGCCGCCGCTGCCCACAAATGTGGAGAACTTCCGGCGCGTCGAACCCGTCCGCCGAGTGCATGTCTGACCGCATCCAGCCACTCGCCCCTGACTGCTGGCTTCAATCTCTTCAATGCGGTGCCCCGGTTTTCAGGAGCAAGTCGAAGCATCGCCAGAATCACATCACACTCGTCCGGGTCTGTCCGAAGTTCATTGATGCGATCCACAAATTCCACGGGATCGATCCATCCACCTTTATGCGTCGGCGCACTGAGCAAGATCCAGGGTTCTGAATTCAGCCGATCCGCAATTTCCAGAGATCGCTTCGACAGGAACTGCATCTGCACGCAGTTTTCGTTGTCCCAGGTTTCAAACGGTTCGTCCATCAGGCCATGGATGATAAGGCGACCACCACTGAATCGGGACGCCGGCTTCTTCCGCTCAAGACGAACCTTGCCACCGTATGACCACGCCAGAATGAGACCTGTCAGGTCACCTCTTAAACTGTAGCCGCTGAATGGAACGACCGTTCGTTTCAGGAGTCCCCTGGCACGCTTCACAAGCGGCCCAACCAATGCCTGAAAGTCATCAGGTTTATCATTCGATAAACGGGCCAGACCGGCCAGAGCGCGTTCCCCTTCATCGACCAGCGTTGCGTCTTCAATGGCAAGGCCAAGGACTTCCAGAAGTTCCTCCAAATCCGCGACAGGCTCGATTCGCTGGCCCGGGTCAAGACGAGGAATCTCAGTGCCGTTAAAGATCGTCGCCGGAATATCCACACCCTCACCAGCCGACTGACGATCCTCCCGAAGCGACTGAACCAGATCAGGGATACGCAGAAGAGACAACTGCTGCGTCGAGTAACCCGAGAGCTGCCGTGCATCAAAAGTCACTCGCTTCGTCCCTGTTTTTTTCTTCGGTGCAACCAACGCGGCGTTACGAACTGCCGAGGACGAATTTGCTGCATCGACGCCTGACGATGCAAGCCATGCGGAAATCTGCTTCCGTACAACAGCCGAAGCGACTCCCTGATAATTCTGTATACTGGCCAGCAATCGATCGTCAGAAGGATCACCAATCGATTGAATCAACTGGAACGCATGCTTCTGGACCTCTGCCTTTTCATGTGCAAGCGCTTCCACCACCGTCAGGCAAACTTCGCTGCGCTGTTTCGGAAACCCGTTCGACAGTTCTTCCAGAAACTTCACAGCATTCAAAGCAGCCCCTTTCGTCCGTGCTAAAAGCAACGGGGCAACCGTTGAACATAAGGCGGGAACATCACTGACAACGCCTTGCTCCACAAATCGTCGACAATGCTCAAAAGCCCATTCGGCAACATTCAGCGCTGGTGCCGATACAAGACTCAGAATTGTCTCCGAGTGTTTTCTGAGTTCTGCTGCCGTAGGTTCCATAAAGTCGAAGAACTGCACAAACCATTTTGCGTGATGGGCAGAGAAACCGGACATCAAAGCCGACAATGTCGACTGCAGTAGCCTCGGGCGAGAAAGCTTTCCCTTCCTGGAAAGAGTCTTCAGCGCATCAGCCCAATTGCCTTTCGTAAACGATCCGTTTTTCTGACGATCAACATTGACCAGGGTACAGAGTTCTTCGCCCTCATATTCGAATAATTTCCACACGTCATCCTTCAGCAGCTCCGGATCATTGTTCAGCGCTCGCAGAACGGTATGCGTGGCGTCCCCTCGATCAAAGCTCAGGCCAACGATCATTCCGACATAGTAGCGCGGGTGCTCCGGCCTGGTGCAGAGCTTCTCCCGGACCAGCTGACGAACCACCTTCCAGTTGCCAGCCGCAAAATTCTGATCTGCCAGCATCGCGTTCACCTGATCATCAATCCAGGCAGGCCTGCGAACACGAAGAATGTCCAGCACCGTTTCAGAATCCGGCCGCGCGGTCCAGCCCGCCTTCCTGATCTCAGAGAAACTACAGACCCAGAATACCGCGTGCCCGGCCACCAGAACCAGGGGGTTGATGCCGAAAGTGCCGGGAGGATCTTCGATGAAACGCCGACGTTTCTCCTGCCCGTGTCGTTTGATGCACAGGGACGCAAATTCACGCCGCTCCGGCTCGCTCAGAGGACGCAGCAGATTGCTGATCTGCTCTTCCGATTCCGGAACTTCCAACAGCTTCGCGAGCTCTGTTCGAATATTGTCCAAACCGGCACTTCGCTTCTTCGCCATGGTATCCCCCGAACAGAACACAGAATCTTGCACAAGGAAAACTATTCAGGACGCAGGGTGAGTCATTCCGCCTGATTCTCCAGCATAAGTTGACCCGCGAGAACATGTTTACACGGCCCTCGCGTCTCCTGATGCTTGTTGTACCAGGGACACGTGCACTTGAATGATTCATCCGAACGAATCTCGACACGATGTTCAACCCCCGAACTGTCCACTCGAATCTCTGCCAGAGCGGGCGTCATTCGAGTGATTCGTACGCTGCCCGACTCCATCAGTTTTCGTGCGGCCAGCAGTCGCGGCTGCTGCTTTTCCACCTGCGAAATATCAAACGGCATTTCGCGATGAAAATACGCTCTCTCACTCAGATCATAGCCGACGTTTCCGCGAGTCCCCAAAGTCTGAAGCACCGCGCGGATCACGGGAGCCTGCAATTTCAGGGATCGGGCTAACTTCACTTCGTCAACGACGGATTGCCACTTCAACCTGACCTTCACCTTCGGAAGGACGGTGCGATCAACCGAAGCCAGGGACGTCAGAGCCTGACCTTCGCCCGAGAATCCGCGCCAAACTTCCGGGCTCAGAACCAAATGAAATCTGCTGTCCCCAAAATCCAGCACCCAGCCTGAGGCAGCTGTCGCGTTGTCAGCAAATACCTTTAGCGACTCAGCATCTTTTGCAATGGTTTCCAGAACCCGAAGTCTTTCCAGGCCACCAACTCGCACACCGTTTGCCGAATCCGTCTGAGACAAACGCAGTCCCGACCCGGCACTGGTGACGAATGTCGCACGACGATGCGTCTGCATGCGAGGTAATGAGCGAAAGAACTTCAGCGAATGCAGCCCCGAAAGCTCATGAACCAGTTCCATCCGGCTCTGCACCGTCTGCACTTCAACAAAGCCTTTCATCCATCGAATTGGTAGTCGAACCTTTTTCTCAACGACATCTCCGGATTCCTTCTTCAGAACCAACTGGTCATTTCCAATCGCCAGACCAATCTGATCCCCGCGACGCACCTTTGCCAGCGCCGAAAGCATCGGAGCGTTGAAATCCACATTGGTGGTCCCGCGACCTTTAATCTCTCCCTGGAATGATGGCTTCAGAAAATCCGCGCGAACGTAAACCCCGCAACAAGCGGAAAAACCTTCGAATCTCAAGCGATCATCATTCGCTGTGACTACCGGATCCGACTCTGCCACAATGCGCGACAACATCGCTGCAGGCATATGAAACCGCGACTTCACAATTTGGGTTACCGCACGAAGTAGCCCTGCGGCACGCTGGGGATTTGTGAGCTGCCCTTCAAAGAACCAGCCACTGGCGTCTTTGCCCTCCCGAAACGTTGCGAGTCGCAATGTCCGCAAGCTGCCTTTTGTTGTCAGGCCTGAGGCAAACGGATATCGAAACGTATACTGTGATGCAACGGTCATGACAGTCTCGATTCCCTACTTCCCAATGCTTCAGATCCGCTGCTAATGCTGTAGAGCCAGCCAGTGTAACCGCAACGGCCATCGTGCGCAACGGACATCGCCTGCAAAGATCATCCACCGGACAATCAACGAATGGGGTCCACAACGCGGTATGAACCATCGTGGTGAATCCACGGTTCAGGATTATCAACACGCCCAAGGTCACGGCATCCCGGACCAATTGTGGTGACACCCAGATCCGTTTCCGTTGCGCTGATCAGAGCTTCGATCTCTGCGACAACCCCGGGATGATCAGAATAAACGTTGTTCGATTCCGCGATATCTGCTGCCAGATCGTACAGACAGCGTTCTGCAGGCGGAGCGGCAGAATTCCGATTCACCGCCTTTCGCTTTCCTTCACTCGCGGAACGCCCCGTGCCGAGATGAAGTTTCCATTTCCCCATTCGAACCGCTTCCAGCTGAAAGCCGCGATAATAGTAGAAGGTCTCATGCCCCGCAGCGTCTGGATCACCCGCAAGAAGTGGCCAGATATTCTTTCCATCAAGTTTCCGATCATCTGCAATTGCAGCACCCGCCACGTGCGACAGCGTCGGAAGCAGGTCAATCATGCCGGTAACGGCGTCCGTTGATGTGTTGGCGGGAATCTTTCCCGGCCACCATGCAATTGTTGGAACGCGCATGCCACCCTCCCAGGTGGAAGCCTTAAATCCTCGAAGCGGGTAATTCGACCCCCGCGAAGTTCCTCCGTTGTCTGAGGTGAAAATTACCAGAGTATTCTGGTCCAGTTTCAACTCCCGAAGTGTGTCCAGTATCTGTCCAACACTCCAGTCGACCTCTTCAACCCAGTCGCTGTAATAACCATGAGGCGATTTGCCCGCCCAGGTTTTCCCCGGATAGATCGGAAAATGAACAGCACTCTGTGGCAGGTACAGGAAGAAGGGCTTGTCCTGATGTGCTCGAATGAATTTCACGGCCGCCGTTGTGTAGGTTTCAACGATAGCCTGCTGCTCATCCTGCCTGACTCGGGCGACCACCTTCAGGTCTTCCACAAGCGGTAGCGGTGGCTGCTGATTCCCCTTCAACCCCGTTTCATTCGCACCATGATTCGCAATCAGCGCCGGGCTCGGAGGCTTCACATCGGGAATTGGCTTTCCCAGATCGCTCTTGGATCCATCTGCCGCCGTACCCATATCATTGGAATAGGGAATTCCAAGGTAAGAATCAAAACCCTGACTCGTCGGCATGAATTCCGGCTGGTCACCCAGATGCCA
Source organism: Planctomycetaceae bacterium (assembly GCA_041398825.1). Classification (NCBI taxonomy): domain Bacteria; kingdom Pseudomonadati; phylum Planctomycetota; class Planctomycetia; order Planctomycetales; family Planctomycetaceae; species Planctomycetaceae bacterium. The sequence continues at coordinate 268,008 of JAWKTX010000011.1, forward strand.
CTTTCCAATGCAGGCCGTGGCATAGCCAGCATCGTGAAGTACATCAGCAATCGTTACTTCTTCAGGATGAAGCCCGACCGCACCAGAAGGGAACAATACACCAGGAATCGGCAGCACGCGCTTGGAGTAGCAACCCGTCATCAGACTGGCTCGCGACGGAGAACAAACAGGGGCAGCATAAAAGCTTGTCAGCTTCCGGCCTTCTGCTGCCATTCGATCCAGATGAGGCGTTCGATTCTTCTCGGATCCGAATGGTCCGATATCAGCGTAGCCCAGATCATCAATCGAGATGACAACCACGTTCGGCTTGTCTGCGAATGTGGAATTGCATGTGGCTCCCGCCAGCCATAATGCGGCGAAGCTGACACCGAACAGTAGTCTGTGCACGATTTCAAACCTGTCAAAGAGAGGAACACTGGCATCGCGTCCGGCCGACACATTCTTCGGAATGGCCCGAGCGCGACTGACGCGGAGACAAACGATAT